>NZ_JBEAHW010000036.1:0-85108 GCF_040062085.1 Klebsiella sp. JN_Kp122 | reverse complement strand
CGTAAGGACACTAACACCTGAAGCTAGCGCGTCTACCAATTCCGCCACCTTCGCATACCATCGACACTAAAAAGTATCGTTACCACGGAGGCGCATTCTAGTGGTTTTCGGCGACACGTCAATAGTTAATTATGCAGGTTTTCTCGATTGCTGCAAAAATGGGCTATTCAGAGCGAAGGGAAGGCCTGGCGGCACGTCGAGCATGCCGCCGATGGGAAAAGAAAATTATTTCCTGGCCTGGCGAGTCATCACCGTGCGGTAAACTTTGAAACGGCCGGTTTGGGCGATCACTTCGTGGAAGCCAAACGTCTCATCCAGCACCTGCGGATACGGCAGGAAGGCGTTAGCAACGATACGCAGTTCGCCGCCGCTGTTCAGATGGCGGACCGCGCCGCGGATCAGCGCCTGCGCCGCTTCAAGACTGGTCTGCAGGCCGTCGTGGAATGGCGGATTTGAGATGATCATGTCAAAACGGCCGTTGACTTCAGAGAAGACGTTACTGGCAAAAACCTCGCCTTCAAAACCATTCGCGGCAAGCGTCGCGCGGCTGGCTTCGACCGCCGGAGCGCTGACGTCGCATAGCGTCAGGCGTACCTTCGGTGAATGACTGGCCAGTACCGTGGCAAGCACCCCGGCGCCGCAGCCGACATCGAGCACTTTACCTTTGGTGTGCGGTTGCAGGGTCGACAGCAGCAGCTGGCTGCCGACATCAAGGCCGTCGCGGCTGAACACGCCCGGCAGCGTTTTAATGGTCAGATTATCGAGCGTGTACTCGTTCCAGTACTGTTCGGCGTTGAAGGAGGGCTGTTTTTCCAGACGGCCGTGGTAGAGACCGCAGCGGCGGGCGCTATCCACTTTATTCAGCGGCGCGTATTCGGCGAGCATTTGCTCGGCGCTACGTACGCCGCTGCGGTTTTCGCCGATCACAAAAATATCGCTCCCCACCGGCAGCAGAGAGAGCAGGTTCATCAGTTGGAACTGCGCTTCTGGCTTGTTCTTCGGCCAGTAGTAGATCAGGGTATCGCAATCGGCGACGTCGGCGGCCTCGGCCACTAAGCTAAAACGAACGTTGTCGCCCATCTGGCGATTCAGGACCTGCCAGTGGTGGAATTGTTGGGTATGAGCGCGGCTGGCCGCGGTATCCAGACGTGCAGGCAGGTCATCCTGCAGGTCACCGGCAAACAGAACGCGGGCGGACTCGAAATCATCACTGTGGCGCAGCAAGACTTCACTTGCCGGGGTAAAAGCTGACATGAAACACTCCTTCAATAAGACTGGCGCCGATTATAGTAGTTTGTTGGCGCAGATACGACGGATTTGCTATATTGCGCGCTTGTTTAACAGGAGTGTTTCGCTATGACTTCCCGACGAGACTGGCAATTACAGCAACTGGGAATTACCCAGTGGTCGCTGCGTCGCCCGGGGGCGTTGCAGGGCGAAATCGCTATCTCGCTTCCTGAACATATTCGTCTGGTGATGGTGGCGGAAACCCCGCCGTCGCTGACTGAACCGCTCATTAGCGATATTCTGCGCGCGCTCTCGATTCGCGCCGATCAGGTACTGCAGCTTACGCCGGACCGGGTAGCGATGCTGCCGCAAAATAGCCGCTGCAACAGCTGGCGACTGGGCTGCGAGACGCCGCTGTCGCTGGCGGGCGCCCAGGTCTCGACGCCCGTTTTTGATGAACTTCAGAGCAGCGTGCCGGCTCGCATCGCGCTCTGGCAACAAATCTGCGCACATGAACACGATTTCTACCCTCAGCACGGCTGATTTATCCAAAGCCTGGCAAATCGAAAAACGCGCCCACGCTTTTCCGTGGAGCGAACAAACCTTTGCCAGCAATCAGGGTGAACGTTATCTGAATTACCAACTGGCAGTGGATGGAGAAATGGCGGCATTTGCCATTACTCAGATTGTCCTTGATGAAGCGACGCTTTTTAACATCGCCGTCGACCCCGCCTACCAGCGCCGCGGCCTGGGACGGGAACTGCTGGAACATGTTATTGATGAAGTCGAAAAACTCGGCGTCGTCACGCTGTGGCTGGAGGTGCGGGCATCGAATGTCGCCGCCATCGCGCTCTACGAAAGCTTAGGCTTTAACGAGGCGACTATCCGCCGCAATTACTACCCTACGGCCGACGGGCGTGAAGACGCAATTATCATGGCTCTGCCAATCAGTATGTAAGACAAGGTGAAACGATGAAATGGGACTGGATTTTCTTTGATGCCGATGAAACGTTGTTTACGTTTGACTCTTTCAGCGGTTTACAGCGGATGTTTCTCGACTATAGCGTGACATTTACCGCCAAAGATTTTCAGGACTATCAGGCCGTTAATAAGCCGCTGTGGGTGGATTATCAAAACGGCGCCATCACCTCGCTACAATTACAGCATCAGCGTTTTGATAGCTGGGCGGAACGTTTGAACGTCCCTCCGGGCGAACTGAACGACGCTTTCATGAATGCGATGGCGGAAATCTGCGCGCCGCTGCCGGGCGCTGTATCGCTGCTGAATGCGCTGCAGGGCAAGGTAAAAATGGGCATCATCACCAACGGTTTTACCTCGTTGCAGCAGACTCGACTGGAACGAACAGGCCTGCGCGATCACTTTGATTTGCTGATTATTTCTGAGGAAGTCGGCGTCGCGAAGCCGGATGCGCGTATCTTCGATTACGCGCTGGCGCAAGCGGGTAATCCGTCGCGCGACAGGGTATTGATGGTTGGCGATACCGCCGAGTCGGATATCCGCGGCGGCGTCAATGCCGGGCTTGCCACCTGTTGGTTGAATGCGCACCAGCAAACGCTGCCGGCAGACCTGCAGCCAGACTGGACGGTGACCTCTTTAAGCGAACTGGAGCAACTCCTGTGTAAACACTAATTGCCTCCCCCCCATTGATGGGTAAAATAGCCGCAATTTTTCGTATTCCACATGCGCGGCCCATTGCCGCGTTTACTTAGAAGATTGAATTATGACGTTGTCTCCTTATCTGCAAGAGGTGGCTAAACGCCGCACTTTTGCCATTATTTCTCACCCGGATGCCGGTAAGACCACCATCACTGAAAAAGTGCTGCTGTTCGGACAGGCGATTCAGACCGCAGGTACCGTGAAGGGCCGTGGTTCCAGCCAGCATGCTAAATCCGACTGGATGGAAATGGAAAAGCAGCGTGGGATCTCGATTACCACCTCGGTGATGCAGTTCCCGTACCATGACAGCCTGGTTAACCTGCTGGATACCCCGGGGCACGAAGACTTCTCCGAAGATACTTACCGTACCCTGACGGCGGTTGACTGCTGTCTGATGGTTATCGATGCGGCGAAAGGCGTCGAAGATCGTACCCGCAAGCTGATGGAAGTTACCCGTCTGCGCGATACGCCGATCCTCACCTTTATGAACAAACTCGACCGTGATATCCGCGATCCGATGGAATTGCTGGATGAAGTTGAAAATGAGCTGAAAATCGGCTGCGCGCCGATTACCTGGCCTATCGGCTGCGGCAAGCTGTTTAAAGGGGTTTATCATCTTTATAAAGATGAAACTTACCTCTATCAGACCGGTAAAGGGCACACCATTCAGGAAGTGCGCGTGGTTAAGGGGTTGAATAACCCTGAACTCGATGCCGCGGTGGGCGACGATCTGGCGCAGCAGCTGCGCGATGAACTGGAACTGGTGCAGGGCGCTTCGAACGAGTTCGATAAAGAACTGTTCCTGGCGGGCGAAATTACTCCGGTGTTCTTCGGGACCGCATTAGGCAACTTCGGCGTGGATCATATGCTGGATGGTCTGGTGGAGTGGGCGCCGGCGCCGATGCCGCGTAACACTGATACCCGTGAAGTGACGGCTACAGAAGAGAAATTCACCGGCTTCGTGTTTAAGATTCAGGCCAACATGGACCCGAAACACCGCGACCGCGTGGCCTTTATGCGCGTGGTTTCCGGCAAATACGAGAAAGGCATGAAGCTGCGTCAGGTGCGTATCGGCAAAGACGTGGTGATTTCCGACGCGCTGACCTTTATGGCGGGCGATCGCTCGCACGTTGAAGAAGCCTACCCTGGCGATATTATCGGTCTGCATAACCACGGCACCATTCAGATTGGCGACACCTTTACCCAGGGCGAAATGATGAAGTTCACCGGTATTCCGAACTTCGCGCCGGAACTGTTCCGTCGTATTCGCCTGAAAGATCCGCTGAAGCAGAAACAGCTGCTGAAAGGGCTGGTACAGCTGTCTGAAGAGGGCGCGGTACAGGTCTTCCGCCCTATCGCTAATAACGATCTGATCGTTGGCGCCGTCGGCGTGCTGCAGTTTGACGTGGTAGTAGCGCGTCTTAAAAGCGAATACAACGTTGAAGCGATTTACGAATCCGTCAACGTGGCCACCGCGCGTTGGGTTGAATCGACAGACGTGAAGAAATTCGAAGAGTTTAAGCGTAAGAACGAAGTTCAGCTGGCGCTGGATGGCGGCGATAATCTGACCTATATCGCCCCGACGATGGTGAACCTGAACCTGACGCAAGAGCGTTACCCTGACGTAGTGTTCCGCAAAACCCGCGAACACTAATATCTCTCTGGAGCGCGGCGATGCTGCGCTCCAGCCTGTTTTTCCAGCCACACTCCTTACCATAGAAAGTTCTTAAATCTGCGCGAATCGTAGCTTTTTTATTCAAACCCTCCGCCGCATCTCCGCTCATCTACTATATTTATTAAGCACTTTTCAGAAACCTGGCTGAATAAATAGCCATGTGTTTTACCAAAGCAGACATCGTGAGGGCATACCAATGACCAGACTAAAGAGCGCCAGGCTATTGCTGCCTCTCTTCTTAGGCTCAGCGTTGATAAGCGCCTCGACCTATGCGGAAACTACCGCAACCGATAGCGCGAAGGCCGCCGCGACCAGCGCCGGAGAAAGCGTCGATAAATCGATCAACAAGGTTGGCGATTTTATGGATGACAGCACGATCACCGCCCGTGTCAAAGCGGCGCTGATCGATGACAAAAGTATCCGTAGCACCGATATCTCGGTGAAAACGGAAAACAAAGTGGTGACCTTAAGCGGAACGGTGGAGAGCGCTGAGCAAAAATCACAGGCCGTTAGCGCGGCGAAAGGCGTCGAAGGGGTGAGTTCGGTAAGCGACAAGCTGACCGTGGCGGGTGAAAAATCCGCGAGCCTGAAGGGCTATGCCGGCGACACCGCAATCACCAGCGAAGTCAAAGCCAAACTGCTCGCGGACGATATCGTTCCGTCGCGTAAGGTGACGGTGGAAACCAGCAACGGGGTGGTACACCTCTCCGGAACCCTGGAATCGAGCAAGCAGGTCGATCGCGCGGCAGACATTGCCAAAGCGGTTACCGGTGTTAAGAGCGTGAAAAACGATCTTAAAGTGCAGTAAGGGTATTTATTAAAAGATATTCGCCAGCGGCGAGACCGCTGAGCGAGTTGTACGCAGGGTTGATGTATGCGCGGCCTGAGCGCGCAGAAAAGCGACCGTTAATCATATGGTAAGGAGAACAGTATGTTTAGATGGGGCATTATTTTTCTGATCATCGCGTTAATTGCCGCCGCATTGGGTTTTGGTGGTCTGGCGGGTACCGCGGCGTGGGCGGCTAAAATCGTCTTTGTTGTCGGTATTATCATTTTCCTGGTCAGCCTGTTTACCGGGCGAAAACGACCCTAGAGGCGATGTGCCGAAAGGCGTGAATCAATAACCGCGCAGTGATGACATAACGTCTTACATAAAGCCAGTCAATGTGACTGGCTTTTGCGGTTTCAGGGGACGACAATTTGCGTTACTTTAATGACAGAAAATAAACAAACAGGAAAGCAGGGTGGGGCAGCGCATTCCCGTGACGTTGGGCAATATCGCCCCGTTAGCGGTAAAACCCTTCCGTCCAGGCAAATTGGCTCTGGTGTGCGAAGGCGGTGGTCAGAGAGGTATTTTCACAGCCGGGGTTCTGGACGAATTCATGCGCGCTGGATTTAACCCTTTCGACCTGATGCTAGGCACTTCCGCTGGCGCGCAAAACATCTCCGCTTATATCTGTAATCAGCAGGGCTACGCCCGTAAAGTCATTACGCGTTACACCACCTCGCGGCAATTTTTTGACCCGATGCGCTTCGTACGCGGCGGCAATCTTATCGATCTCGATTGGCTGGTCGATTCCACTGCACAACAAATGCCGCTGGCGATGAACTATGCCGAGGAGCAGTTCGCGCTGGGTAAAGAGCTGTGGATGTGCGCCTGCCGCGGTGACGACTACACGGCAAACTATTTTTCCCCCACCCGCCAGACCTGGCTTGATCTGATCCGCGCCTCCAGCGCCATTCCAGGTTTTTACCGTAGCGGTGTCCTGCTGGATGGCGTGAATTATCTCGATGGCGGCGTCAGCGACGCGATCCCTGTGCAGGAGGCGGCGCGCCGCGGCGCGCAGACTATCGTGGTTATCCGTACCGTCCCTTCGCAGATGTTCTACACTCCGCAGTGGTTTAAACGGATGGAGCGCTGGCTGGGGGAAAGCAGTTTGCAGCCGTTTGTGAACCTGGTACAGCACCACGAAACCACCTATCGCGCGACGCAGCAGTTTATTGAAAAACCGCCGGGTAAACTGCGGATATTCGAAATCTATCCGCAGCGGCCGCTGCGCAGTATGGCGCTTGGCAGCCGTCTGCCGGCGCTGCTGGAAGATTATAAAACCGGACGCCAGTGCGGCCGCTACTTCCTCGCTACGGTAGGGAAACTGCTGACCGAGCAACCGCCGCTGTTACGTCATGCGCCGCGTGTGGCAATGCCGACGTCGGTAGTGGTGCCGCCGTTGCCGGTAGCTAACGAAACGCCGCAACAGGCGATTATCACCGCGCCGCAGGCTAATGACCCTAGCTTTAATAACGAGGATCTGGCGTGACGTTACGCTTTATTGATACCCACTGTCATTTCGATTTTCCCCCATTTACAGAGGATGAACCGGCGAGTATCGCACGGGCGTCACAGGCCGGCGTTGGGCGCATAATCGTGCCGTCGATATCCGCCGCGCGCTTTGCTCGCGTGCTGGCGCTGGCGGAGCAACACGAGCCGCTGTATGCCGCGTTAGGGATGCATCCCATTGTTATCGAACAGCATGATGACCGCGGGTTAGCGCAACTGGAAAGCTATCTTGCACAGCGTCATCCGAAACTCGTGGCCGTCGGGGAGATTGGCCTCGATCTCTACCGCGACGATCCGCAATACGATCGCCAACAGGCGCTGCTGGAAGCGCAGTTGCGGCTGGCAAAGCGTTACGATTTGCCGGTGATCCTGCATTCGCGCCGCACCCACGATAAGCTGGCGATGTTGCTAAAAAAACATAACCTGCCGCGCGCCGGGGTGGTGCATGGTTTTGCCGGCAGCCTGCAGCAGGCGGAACGTTTTGTACAGCTGGGCTATAAGATTGGCGTTGGCGGTACCATTACCTATCCCCGCGCCAGCAAAACTCGCGATGTTATGGCGCGTCTGCCGCTTTCTTCGCTGCTGCTGGAAACCGATGCTCCGGATATGCCGCTGAATGGTTTTCAGGGACAGCCGAACCGCCCGGAACAGGCGGCCCGCGTCTTTGACTCGCTCTGCGAACTGCGCGCGGAACCGGCGCAGGAAATTGAAGCGGCACTACTGGCGAATACCAAAAACCTCTTTACCGCGCTAACCCTCTAACGACCCACATACTGGACAACGTCGTCCCCGGTTCTGGTCGGGTGTGACAATCCCATCATTTTTTATAAATATAAAATCCATTAAGTTTCAATCAGAAAGTATATTTATGGCCAGGATTTGCACAATTTGTGCGCCATGACGTCGAGATAACTCGTTTTGATATGTTAGAATAATAACATCACCATGAACTTCGGTTTGCCGATTATGCTTAAACAGGAGATGACGGTGAGGCTGGCGGGAATTGCTGGTTAATTGTGATTTTTATCACGTTACAGTAATGCAAATTAGTAATTAGTTTTCATTAACTGTGATGAATGTCGAAGTGTAATGGCGAGCGGTTGTTACAATAGTAACAGGCTCGCAAGGTGAACAAACTATTGAACCGGCAATACGCCGTCGGAGTATGAAATGACTGATTTGAAAGCAAGCAGCCTGCGCGCGTTGAAACTGATGGATCTGACCACCCTGAACGATGACGACACCAATGAGAAGGTGATCGCTCTGTGTCATCAGGCGAAAACGCCGGTGGGAAATACCGCTGCGGTCTGCATCTACCCGCGTTTTATCCCGATTGCCCGTAAGACGCTGAACGAACAAGGAACGCCGGATATCCGCATCGCGACGGTGACTAACTTCCCGCATGGTAATGACGATATCGATATCGCGCTGGCGGAAACCCGCGCGGCAATCGCTTATGGCGCGGATGAAGTGGATGTGGTTTTCCCGTACCGCGCGCTGATCGCGGGTAACGAGCAGGTGGGTTTTGATCTGGTGAAAGCCTGTAAAGAAGCCTGTGCGGCGGCGAATGTGCTGCTGAAAGTGATCATCGAAACCGGCGAACTGAAAGAAGAAGCGCTGATTCGTAAGGCGTCTGAAATCTCTATTAAAGCGGGCGCGGATTTCATCAAAACTTCTACCGGTAAAGTGCCGGTGAATGCGACGCCGGAAAGCGCGCGCATCATGATGGAAGTGATCCGCGATATGGGCGTTGAGAAAACCGTTGGCTTTAAACCTGCCGGCGGCGTGCGCAGCGCGGAAGATGCGCAACAGTTCCTGGCGATTGCTGATGAACTGTTCGGCGCCGACTGGGCCGATTCCCGTCACTACCGTTTCGGCGCATCCAGCCTGTTGGCTAGCCTGCTGAAAGCCCTGGGTCACGGCGACGGTAAGAGCGCCAGCAGCTACTAATCCCTTGATACGCCGGATGGTGCTGCGCTTATCCGGCCTACGAATGGATGCCTGTAGGCCGGATAAGGCGCTCGCGCCGCCATCCGGCAATTTATACTATTTGGGAGGTTACCGTGTTTCTCGCACAAGAAATTATTCGTAAAAAACGTGATGGTCATGTATTAAGCGATGAAGAAATTCGCTTTTTCATCAACGGTATCCGCGATAATACTATCTCTGAAGGACAGATCGCCGCGCTGGCGATGACCATCTTCTTCCATGATATGTCTATGCCGGAACGTGTCTCGCTGACCATGGCGATGCGGGATTCAGGAACCGTTCTCGACTGGAAAAGCCTTAACCTCAACGGCCCGATCGTCGATAAACACTCGACCGGCGGCGTGGGTGACGTCACCTCGCTGATGCTGGGGCCAATGGTTGCCGCCTGCGGCGGTTACGTACCGATGATCTCCGGGCGTGGTCTCGGCCATACCGGCGGTACGCTTGATAAACTGGAAGCGATCCCGGGTTTTGATATTTTCCCGGACGACGCGCGTTTCCGCGAAATTATTAAAGATGTCGGCGTGGCGATTATCGGGCAGACCAGCTCGCTCGCGCCGGCTGACAAACGTTTCTATGCCACCCGCGATATTACCGCGACGGTGGATTCCATCCCGCTGATTACCGCGTCTATTCTGGCCAAGAAACTGGCGGAAGGTCTGGACGCGCTGGTGATGGACGTTAAAGTCGGCAGCGGCGCCTTTATGCCGACTTATGAGCTTTCAGAAGCGCTTGCCGAAGCGATCGTTGGCGTCTCCAACGGCGCCGGCGTGCGCACGACCGCACTGTTAACGGATATGAACCAGGTGCTGGCCTCCAGCGCGGGTAACGCCGTTGAAGTTCGCGAAGCGGTACAGTTCCTGACCGGCGAATACCGCAACCCGCGCCTGTACGACGTCACCATGGCGCTGTGCGTGGAAATGCTGATTTCCGGCAAGCTGGCGGCGGATGACGCCGAGGCGCGCGCGAAATTGCAGGCGGTGCTGGATAACGGTAAAGCGGCAGAAGTCTTTGGCCGCATGGTGGCGGCGCAGAAGGGGCCGAGCGACTTTGTCGAAAACTATGCGAAATACCTGCCGACGGCAATGCTGAGCAAAGCGGTCTATGCTGAAGGCGCCGGATTTGTCTCTGAAATGGATACCCGCGCGCTGGGGATGGCGGTGGTGTCGATGGGCGGCGGTCGTCGCCAGGCTTCCGATACTATTGACTACAGCGTTGGCTTTACCGATATGGCGCGCCTTGGCGATAAAGTTGATGGCGAACGTCCGCTGGCGGTGATTCATGCGAAAGATGAATCGAGCTGGCAGGAAGCGGCTAAAGCCGTGAAAGCGGCAATAAAACTGGACGCCCACGCCCCAGAAATTACACCGACGGTCTATCGCCGTATCACCAAGTAGCGATATACTGATCTGATCGCTTTTTTGCAGCGCATGATGTATGGAGAACAAGATGAAACGTGCATTTATTATGGTGCTGGACTCCTTTGGGATTGGCGCAACGGAAGACGCTGACCGCTTTGGCGATGTTGGCGCCGATACCCTGGGCCACATTGCAGAAGCCTGCGCCAAAGGTGAAGCTGACAATGGTCGTAAAGGCCCGTTGAATTTACCTAACCTGACCCGTCTGGGTCTGGTGAAAGCGCATGAAGGTTCTACCGGTAAAATTGCCGCCGGTATGGACGGTAATGCCGAAGTTGTTGGCGCCTATGCCTGGGCGCATGAACTCTCTTCTGGTAAAGATACGCCGTCTGGCCACTGGGAAATCGCCGGCGTGCCGGTGCTGTTTGACTGGGGCTACTTCAGCGATCACGAGAACAGCTTCCCGCAGGAACTGCTGGATAAACTGGTTAAGCGCGCGAACCTGCCGGGCTACCTCGGCAATTGCCACTCTTCCGGTACCGTGATTCTGGACCAACTGGGTGAAGAGCATATGAAAACCGGGAAACCGATTTTCTATACCTCTGCTGACTCGGTGTTCCAGATCGCCTGTCACGAAGAGACTTTCGGCCTCGACAAGCTGTATGAGCTGTGCGAAATCGCCCGTGAAGAGCTGACCGAAGGCGGCTATAACATTGGCCGCGTGATTGCTCGTCCGTTTGTTGGCGACAAAGCCGGTAACTTCCAGCGTACCGGTAACCGTCACGATCTGGCGGTCGAGCCGCCGGCGCCGACCGTGCTGCAGAAGCTGGTCGACGAGAAAAACGGCCACGTGGTTTCCGTGGGTAAAATCGCCGACATCTACGCCAACTGCGGCATCACTAAGAAAGTGAAAGCCACCGGGCTGGACGCGTTGTTCGACGCGACCATCAAAGAGATGAAGGAAGCGGGCGACGAGACTATCGTCTTCACTAACTTCGTCGATTTTGACTCCTCCTGGGGCCACCGTCGCGACGTCGCTGGCTACGCGGCGGGTCTGGAGCTGTTCGACCGTCGTCTGCCGGAGCTGATGGAGCTGGTTGGGGAAGACGACATTCTGATCCTCACCGCCGACCACGGCTGCGACCCGACCTGGACCGGTACCGACCACACCCGCGAACACATTCCGGTGCTGGTGTACGGCCCGAAAGTGAAGCCGGGTTCGTTAGGCCACCGCGAAACTTTCGCCGATATCGGCCAGACGCTGGCGACATACTTTGGTACGTCGCCAATGGAATACGGTAAAAACATGCTGTGATACCCGTTGTCTTTCGCGCTGTAGATGCGTTGACTTCATTCGCTCACCCCGGTCACATAGTTAATCTATGCTCCCGGGGATTCACGAATTCGTCGCCTTCCTACAACGCGAAATCCTTAGGGTATTTGAATACGTTTTGTAGGCCTGATAAGGCGTAGCCGCCATCAGGCCCGAACAATTTATATAAGGATAAAACGATGGCCACCCCACACATTAACGCAGAAATGGGCGATTTTGCTGACGTAGTTTTGATGCCGGGCGACCCGCTGCGCGCGAAGCACATTGCAGAAACCTTCCTCGAAGACGTGCGTGAAGTGAACAACGTGCGCGGCATGCTGGGCTTCACCGGTACCTACAAAGGCCGCAAAATCTCCGTGATGGGCCACGGTATGGGGATCCCATCCTGCTCTATCTACACTAAAGAGCTGATCACCGATTTCGGCGTGAAGAAAATCATCCGCGTCGGCTCCTGCGGTGCGGTACGTGAAGATGTCAAACTGCGTGATGTGGTTATCGGCATGGGCGCGTGCACCGACTCTAAAGTCAACCGTCTGCGTTTCAAAGACCACGACTTCGCGGCGATTGCCGATTTCGGCATGGTGCGTAACGCGGTAGACGCGGCGAAGGCGCTGGGCGTTGACGCGCGCGTTGGCAACATCTTCTCCGCTGACCTGTTCTATACGCCGGATCCGTCTATGTTCGACGTGATGGAAAAATACGGCATTCTGGGCGTGGAAATGGAAGCGGCCGGCATTTATGGCGTAGCGGCTGAGTTCGGTGCGAAAGCGCTGACCATCTGCACCGTTTCCGATCATATCCGCACTCACGAGCAGACCACTGCCGCTGAGCGTCAGACCACCTTCAACGATATGATCAAAATCGCGCTGGAGTCCGTACTGCTGGGTGATAAAGAGTAAGACCTGTTGTGCCGGGTGGCGGCTTCGCCTGACCCGGCCTACGGTTTCCAGGCCCGCTAAGCGCAGCGGGCTTTTTTATTAGCGCACCGCGCCGGCCAGCCACGCCGACAGTTCTTTCAGTTCCGCTTCCTGCTCAGGGAAATCGGCGAGCAGCGCCTCACACTGCTGCTGTAATATTTCCGCCCGATACTGACAACCGACTAACCGTGCCGCCAACGCCTCGAGCGGCGCCGGGTTCAGGCTATCGGTAAAAGCCTGGGCGCGGGTGATATGGCCCTTCTCGACGTCAAAATGCAGCTCGACGCCGCCCCAGCGAAAGCGCTCATCCAGCAGGTGGGAGAAAGCGGGCGCCTGGCCGAAGTTCCACTCCCAGCTGCTCTGGCGGGCGAAGGTCTCGGCAAAATTCGGCAGATCCGGCGTGTTGTCCGGCGAAATGACTTCCGCCTCTACCCGTTCGCCGTAATGGCTGAAAAATGCCTCCTGAATGGCTTCGCAAATCTGCTGATGGGTAATGCCCGGCAGGAGTTCAACCAGGTTCGCTACGCGCCCGCGTACCGAGGTAATGCCCTTGGCCTGCAGCTTTTTTTTGTCCGGATTAAGATAGTTGGCGAGACGGCTTAAGTCGGCGTTTAGCAGCAGGGTGCCATGATGAAAACCGCGGTCCATCGTTTCGCGATAGGCGGATCCGGAAACCTTGCGGTCGCCATTGTCGGTTTTCACGACCAGATCGTTGCGCCCGGAAGCCTCGGCGGTCACGCCAAGCGAATTCAACGCCGCGAGCACGATAGCGGTAGAAACGGTTTTGTCGTATTCCGGTTTGCCCGCCATAAAGGTAAAGCAGGTATTGCCGAGGTCGTGGAATACCGCGCCGCCGCCGCTGCTGCGCCGGGCCAGCCGGACGTGGTCCTCTTCCATGCGCCGGGTATTGCACTCCTTCCACGGGTTCTGCGCGCGGCCAATCACCACGGTGTCGGCGTTGCGCCACAGAAACAGTACCCGTTGGGTGGCCGGCATCTGGCGGAAAATACACTCCTCGACCGCGAGGTTAAACCAGGGGTCGTAGGAATCGGAGAGCAACAGGCGGAGCGTCGGCATAGGATATCCTTTTCTGATTAATCTTTATCTTCGTCCTGGACGGGCTTATTGGCGGTGAGCAGGAAGGGCGACTGCTGCCAGCGGGTACGTTTGCCCTGCAGCAACGTACGGGTCAGCACCACGCCGATGGCCAGCGACAACAGCAGCATCAGGCGTAAGATATTGGTGGTATTATCCACCTGTTTCGCCTCGGTGGCCAACGTGTGGGTATCCAGCGTCAGGCGCAGATAGCCGACCGGGCCGTTTTTGCCGAGGATCGGCTCGACGATTTGCTGGTTAAAGTAGCCGCCGGCTTTTTTGCCGTCCAGCGCCAGGCGGTCGCGCACATCGACGCTTTCGCCGGAGCGGGCCACCAAATCGCCTTGTTCATCATATACTCCGGCATCGAGCACCCGGCTTTTGTCCGTCAGCTGTTCCAGCAGGCGGGTAATGCGCTTTTCGTCGGGCGTTTCGCTGCGCATCAGCGGCGCCAGGTTCAGCGTAACCTGCTGCGCCAGCGTTCGCGCCAGCTCTTCCAACTGCGGATTACGCTGCTTTTGGCTATTCTGACTGAACCACGAGGCGCCCTGCATCAGCGCGACGAGAAGCGCGAGACAGATCAGAACAATGACGGCGCGATGCAGTCGGAATTTCAGTTTTGCTCGTACCATATTCCACCTTTGAAAATTTGCAGCTTAATGTTGCCAGAAGCGCTGGTTACAAGGTAGCCTCATGCGTTATTTTCCTCGCCTGAATGAAGAGATGTGGAGCCGTAATGCCTAACAGTTTGACCTGGTGCGACCTGCCCGAAGATGTTTCCTTGTGGCCTGGGTTGCCGCTTTCCCTAAGCGGCGACGAGGTCATGCCGCTGGATTATCACGCCGGGCGCAGCGGCTGGCTGCTGTATGGTCGCGGTCTCGATAAACGTCGGCTGACGGCGTGGCAGCGCGAGCTCGGCGCGGCGCTGGTTATCGTCTCTTCCTGGGTCGTGGAAGACTATCAGGTGATTCGCCTGGCGGGTTCGCTGACGCAGCGCGCCACGCGCCTGGCCCACGAGGCCGGGCTGGACGTCGCGCCGCTGGGCAAAATCCCGCATCTGCGCACGCCGGGCCTGTTGGTGATGGATATGGACTCCACGGCGATTCAGATCGAATGTATCGATGAAATCGCTAAGCTTGCCGGCACCGGCGAACTGGTTTCGGAAGTGACCGAACGCGCGATGCGCGGCGAGCTCGACTTCACCGCCAGCCTGCGCCAGCGCGTCGCCACCCTGAAAGACGCCGACGCGAACATTCTGCTGCAGGTGCGGGAAGCGCTGCCGCTGATGCCGGGGCTGACCCAACTGGTGCTGAAGCTGGAAACGCTGGGCTGGAAGGTGGCCATCGCCTCCGGCGGCTTTACCTTCTTTGCCGAATATCTGCGCGATAAGCTGCATCTCGACGCGGTATTCGCCAACGAGCTGGAAATTATGGACGGCAAGCTCACCGGCAACGTGATCGGCGACATCGTTGACGCCAAATATAAAGCCAATACTCTGCGTAAACTGGCGGAAAAATATGAAATTCCGTCGGCGCAAACCGTGGCGATTGGCGATGGCGCCAACGATCTGCCGATGATCAAGGCGGCAGGTCTCGGCATTGCCTATCATGCGAAACCAAAAGTCAATGAACAGGCGGAAGTCACCATCCGCCACGCTGACCTGATGGGGGTATTCTGTATTCTCTCCGGCAGCATGAATCAAAAGTAAGAGGTTAACGTGGCGAAAGCTCCAAAACGCGCATTTGTCTGTAATGAATGTGGTGCGGATTATCCGCGCTGGCAGGGGCAGTGCAGCGCCTGCCATGCCTGGAACACCATCACCGAGATGCGCATCGCCGCCTCGCCGCAGGTGGCGAGAAACGAGCGTCTGTCAGGCTACGCCGGGAATGCCGGCGTGTCGAAGGTACAGAAGCTATCGGAGATAAGCCTGGAGGCGCTGCCGCGTTTCTCCACCGGATTTAAAGAGTTCGACCGCGTACTCGGCGGTGGCGTCGTGCCGGGCAGCGCCATTCTGATCGGCGGCAACCCCGGCGCCGGGAAATCGACGCTGCTGCTGCAAACCCTCTGTAAGCTGGCCGAAGGGATGAAAACGCTGTACGTCACCGGGGAAGAATCCCTGCAGCAGGTAGCGATGCGCGCGCATCGTCTCGGCCTGCCGACGGCGAATCTGAATATGCTCTCGGAGACCAGCATCGAGCAAATTTGCCAGATTGCCGATGAAGAAAAGCCGCAGCTGATGGTCATCGACTCCATCCAGGTGATGCATATGGCTGATGTCCAGTCGTCGCCGGGGAGCGTGGCCCAGGTACGTGAAACCGCGGCCTATTTGACGCGCTTTGCCAAAACTCGCGGCGTGGCGATTGTGATGGTCGGCCACGTCACCAAAGATGGCTCGCTGGCCGGTCCGAAAGTACTGGAACACTGTATTGACTGTTCGGTGCTGCTGGACGGCGATGCCGATTCCCGTTTCCGCACGTTGCGCAGCCATAAAAACCGCTTTGGCGCGGTCAACGAACTCGGCGTCTTCGCGATGACCGAGCAGGGCCTGCGCGAAGTCAGCAACCCCTCCGCCATCTTCCTCAGCCGCGGCGATGAAGTTACCTCCGGCAGCTCGGTCATGGTGGTATGGGAAGGCACCCGCCCGCTGCTGGTTGAGATTCAGGCATTGGTCGATCACTCAATGATGTCTAATCCGCGTCGCGTAGCGGTAGGCCTGGAACAGAACCGTCTGGCGATCCTGCTGGCGGTGCTGCACCGTCATGGCGGCCTGCAGATGGCCGATCAGGACGTCTTCGTCAACGTGGTTGGCGGGGTCAAAGTCACTGAAACCAGCGCCGACCTGGCGCTGCTGCTGGCGATGGTCTCGAGCCTGCGCGATCGTCCGTTGCCGCAGGATCTGGTGGTTTTTGGCGAAGTCGGATTAGCCGGTGAAATTCGTCCGGTGCCAAGCGGCCAGGAGCGCATTTCCGAGGCGGCGAAGCATGGGTTCCGTCGCGCCATTGTTCCAGCGGCCAATGTGCCCAAAAAAGCGCCGGAAGGGATGCAAATCTTTGGCGTGAAAAAACTGGCCGATGCGCTGAGCGTTTTTGACGACTTATAATGATACCCGTCATACTTCAGGGTATGACGGGTAGCAAACCCGAGTTTGCAGGAGGCACGCATAAACTATGTCGTCATTCGACTATCTGAAAAACGCCATTAAGCAAAAGGGTTGTACGCTGCAGCAGGTGGCGGAAGCCAGCGGGATGACCAAAGGTTATCTCAGTCAGCTATTAAACGCGAAAATCAAAAGCCCGAGCGCCCAGAAGCTCGAAGCGTTACACCGCTTTCTCGGCCTTGAATTCCCGCGCAAACAAAAAAGCGTCGGGGTGGTTTTTGGTAAATTTTATCCGCTGCATACCGGGCATATTTACCTGATTCAGCGCGCCTGTAGCCAGGTCGATGAGCTTCATATCATCATGGGCTATGACGACACTCGTGACCGCGAGTTGTTCGAAGAGAGCGCCATGTCGCAACAGCCGACGGTTCCCGATCGTCTGCGCTGGCTGCTGCAAACCTTTAAATATCAAAAAAACATTCGCATCCATGCCTTCAATGAAGAGGGGATGGAGCCGTACCCGCACGGCTGGGATGTCTGGAGCCGTGGGATCCGCGCCTTCATGAGTGAAAAGGGAATCGAGCCAAACTGGATTTATACCTCAGAAGAGGCCGATGCGCCGCAGTATCTGGAGCATCTGGGGATCGAAACCGTGCTTATCGATCCGAAGCGAACCTTCATGAGTATCAGCGGCGGCCAGATCCGCGAAAACCCGTTCCGCTATTGGGAATATATTCCGACTGAGGTAAAACCGTTCTTTGTGCGTACGGTGGCGATCCTAGGCGGCGAGTCGAGCGGTAAATCGACGCTGGTGAATAAGCTCGCCAATATCTTCAATACTACCAGCGCCTGGGAGTATGGCCGCGATTACGTCTTCTCACACCTCGGCGGCGATGAAATGGCGTTGCAGTATTCCGATTACGATAAAATCGCGCTGGGGCACGCACAGTACATTGATTTCGCGGTGAAATACGCCAATAAGGTGGCGTTTATCGATACCGACTTCGTCAGCACTCAGGCCTTCTGCCTGAAGTACGAAGGCCGCGAACATCCGTTCGTGCAGGCGTTAATCGATGAATATCGCTTTGATCTGGTGATCCTGCTGGAAAACAACACGCCGTGGGTAGCCGATGGGCTGCGTAGCCTCGGCAGTTCGGTAGATCGCAAAGAGTTTCAGACGCTGCTGGTGTCGCTGCTGAAAGAAAACGACATCGAATTTGTCCACGTGGAAGAGTCGGATTACGATGCCCGGTTCCTGCGCTGCGTTGAGCTGGTGAAGCAGTTGATGGGCGAGCAGGGGTAGGCTTTTTGCCGGATGGCGGCGTGAACGCCTTATCCGGCCTACAAGTGCTACACGCCTGGTAGGCCGGATAAGCGTAGCGCCATCCGGCACTTACAGATTACTTGGCAATGCGTTTGTACTTGATACGCTTCGGTTCCAGTGCATCGGCGCCGAGGGTGCGTTTCTTGTACTCTTCGTACTCGGTAAAGTTACCTTCGAAGAACTCAACTTTACCTTCATCCTGGTAATCCAGAATGTGGGTCGCGATACGGTCAAGGAACCAGCGGTCGTGCGAGATAACCATGGCGCAACCCGGGAACTCCAGCAGGGCGTTTTCCAGCGCGCGCAGGGTTTCGATATCCAGGTCGTTGGTTGGTTCATCGAGCAGCAGGACGTTACCGCCGACCTGCAACAGCTTCGCCAGGTGCAGACGACCACGCTCACCACCGGACAGTTCGCCAACGCGTTTGCCCTGGTCGACGCCTTTGAAGTTAAAGCGGCCAACGTAGGCGCGGCTTGGCATCTCGGTGTTGCCGATCTTCATGATATCCAGTCCGCCGGACACTTCTTCCCAAACGGTTTTGCTGTTGTCCATCGCGTCGCGGAACTGATCGACGGAAGCCAGTTTAACGGTTTCACCCAGCGTGATGGTGCCGGAATCAGGCTGTTCCTGGCCGGACATCATGCGGAACAGGGTGGATTTACCCGCGCCGTTCGGACCGATGATACCAACGATAGCGCCTTTCGGTACGGAGAAGCTCAGATCGTCAATCAGTACGCGGTCGCCGTAAGATTTGCGCAGATTGCTGACTTCCAGAACTTTATCGCCCAGACGCGCTCCTGGCGGAATGAACAGTTCGTTGGTCTCGTTACGTTTCTGGTATTCGACGTTGTTAAGCTCTTCAAAGCGCGCCAGACGGGCTTTGCCCTTAGACTGACGGCCTTTCGCGCCCTGGCGAACCCACTCGAGTTCTTTCTCGATAGATTTGCGGCGTGCGGCTTCCTGAGAAGCTTCTTGCGCCAGACGTTGATCTTTCTGCTCCAGCCAGGAGGAGTAGTTGCCTTCCCACGGAATACCTTCGCCGCGGTCAAGTTCGAGGATCCAACCGGCGACGTTATCGAGGAAGTAACGGTCGTGGGTAATCGCCACCACGGTGCCTTCGAAATCGTGCAGGAAGCGTTCCAGCCAGGCGACGGATTCGGCGTCGAGGTGGTTGGTCGGTTCGTCGAGCAGCAGCATGTCTGGTTTTTCCAGCAGCAGACGGCACAGCGCGACGCGGCGGCGTTCACCACCAGAAAGATTAGCGATCTTCGCATCCCAGTCCGGCAGGCGCAGGGCATCGGCCGCACGCTCCAGCTGTACGTTCAGGTTATGGCCGTCGTGCGCCTGGATGATCTCTTCGAACTTGCCCTGTTGCGCGGCAAGCTTATCGAAGTCGGCATCCGGCTCGGCGTATTTGGCATAAACTTCGTCCAGGCCTTTCAGCGCGTTAACCACTTCGGCGACCGCTTCTTCAACGGATTCGCGCACGGTGTGCTCCGGATTCAGCTGCGGCTCCTGCGGCAGGTAGCCGATTTTGATACCGGGCTGCGGGCGCGCTTCACCTTCGATCTCGGTGTCGATACCGGCCATGATGCGCAGCAGGGTAGATTTACCGGCGCCGTTCAGACCGAGAACACCGATTTTCGCGCCAGGGAAGAAACTGAGGGAGATATTTTTCAAAATATGACGTTTCGGCGGAACCACTTTGCCGACACGATGCATGGTATAAACGAATTGAGCCACGTTGGACTTCGCCTCTTTCTATTCTGATAGATAGTTCAAAGGCGAAGTGTAGCCTTTTTCGCGCGGTAATCCCAGCGAGGCGACAGGATTCACAGAAGCGTAAAAAAATGTTCAGGACATGGCATGTTTTCAGTTGTCTGATTAGCATAACTAAGCAATACCTGAATTTTTTGAAGCGGCACGATGCCGCGGTGATGCACCAAACTAGAGGAAGAGCTTGTGGAAAAAGCCAAAACTACGGCATGGCGTCTTCTGGCTGCCGGCGTGAGTCTGCTGACGCTAAGCCAGCTGGCGCATGCGGATTCACTGGATGAACAGCGCAGCCGCTATGCTCAAATTAAACAGGCGTGGGACAACCGCCAGATGGATGTCGTCAACCAGTTGATGCCCACGCTCAGCAGCTATCCGCTGTATCCCTACCTGCAATATCGACAAATTACCGATGACCTGATGAACCAGCCGCCGCTGGTGGTCACTAATTTCATTGCGGCGAACCCGACCCTACCGGCGGCGCGTTCGCTGAAATCACGCTTTGTTAATGAGCTGGCGCGGCGCACCGACTGGCGCGGCTTACTGGCGTTCAGCCCGGATAAACCGGCGACAACCGAAGCGCAGTGTAACTACTACTACGCCAAACTCAGCGTCGGCCAATCGCAGGAAGCGTGGAGCGGGGCGAAAGAGCTGTGGCTAACCGGCAAGAGCCAGCCAAATGCCTGCGATCCGCTGTTCAGCGCGTGGCGCGATTCCGGGCAGCAGGATCCGCTGGCCTATCTCGAACGAATTCGTCTGGCGATGAAGGCAGGCAATACCAGTCTGGTCCGCGTGCTTGCTCAACAGATGCCGTCAAACTATCAGAGCATCGCTTCGGCAGTGGTGGCGTTAGCTAACGATCCCAATAGCGTGATGACCTTTGCCCGCACCACCGGGGCCACTGACTTTACCCGCCAGATGGCGGCGGTCGCTTTTGCCAGCGTCGCGCGTCAGGATGTAGAAAACGCTCGTCTGATGATCCCGTCGCTGGTGCAGGCGCAGCAGTTGAATGAGGATCAAACCCAGGAGCTGCGCGATATTGTCGCCTGGCGCCTGATGGGCACCGATGTGACCGAAGCGCAGGCGGAGTGGCGCGATGACGCCATAATGCGTTCGCAATCAACCTCGCTGGTGGAACGCCGGGTACGTATGGCGCTCGGCAACGGCGATCGTCATGGGCTGAACACCTGGCTGGCGCGTCTGCCGATGGAGGCGAAAGAAAAAGACGAGTGGCGCTACTGGCAGGCGGATCTGCTGCTGGAGCGCGGGCGCGATGACGAAGCGAAGACGATCCTGCATTCGCTGATGCAGCAGCGCGGCTTCTATCCGATGGTTGCTGCTCAACGTCTGGGCGAAGAGTACACCTTCCGCATTGATAAAGCCTCCGGCACTATCGACCCGGCGCTGGCCTCTGGCCCTGAGATGGCGCGCGTTCGCGAGCTGATGTACTGGAACATGGACAACACCGCGCGCAGCGAATGGGCGAACCTGGTGAGCAGCCGGACCAAATCGCAACAGGCGCAGCTGGCGCGTTACGCGTTTGATCAACACTGGTGGGATCTCAGCGTGCAGGCGACGATCGCGGGTAAATTGTGGGATCAACTGGAAGAGCGCTTCCCGCTGGCGTACAACGATCTGTTCGCGCGTTACATTAGCGGCAAAGATATTCCGCAGAGCTACGCGATGGCGATTGCGCGTCAGGAGAGCGCCTGGAACCCGAAAGTGCGTTCACCGGTCGGCGCCAGTGGCTTGATGCAGATTATGCCGGGCACCGCGACGCATACCGTCAGCATGTTCAGCATCCCTGGTTATAGCGGCCCGTCTCAGCTGCTGGATCCGGAAACCAATATCAACATTGGTACCAGCTACCTGCAGTACGTCTACCAGCAGTTCGGCAATAACCGCATTTACGCTTCCGCCGCCTATAACGCCGGGCCAGGACGCGTACGCACCTGGCAGGGCAATAGCGCCGGGCGCATCGATGCGGTGGCATTTATCGAGAGTATTCCGTTCTCGGAAACCCGCGGGTACGTAAAAAACGTCCTCTCTTACGATGCCTATTACCGCTACTTTATGGGCAAGCAGGATAACTTGCTGAGCGACGCCGAATGGCGACAGCGTTACTGATCGTCCGTAAGTATGTTATTCTTTGTACTCGTTGATGAGTACATTCGACGGGCAGCCTGGCTGCCCGTCTCAACATGGCGACGTAACATGACCCAACAATCTCCCTATTCAGCGGCAGTGGCCGAACAACGTCATCAGGAGTGGCTGCGCTTTGTGGCGCTACTGCAGCAGGCCTACGCCGAAGATCTTCACCTGCCGTTACTACAGCTGATGCTGACGCCCGACGAGCGCGAAGCGCTGGGCACCCGGGTGCGTATTATTGAAGAGCTGCTGCGCGGCGAGATGAGCCAGCGCGAGCTGAAAAACGAACTCGGCGCCGGTATTGCCACGATTACTCGCGGCTCAAATAGCCTGAAATCGGCTCCGGTAGAGCTACGCCAGTGGCTGGAACAGACGCTGCTTAACGATAAATAGCGTTATGAAATGGGCTGAGCGCCAGCACTACCGCCTGATGGTAGACGCTGCTGCGCGTCAGCTTACCCGCGGTAAAGACGCCGATAGCGCCCTCTTTGCGGCCAATCTGGTCGATCCCGGTATGTTGCGACATGACCGGCCCCAGCGCTTCTCCGGCGCGAACCTGCGCAAGGATCGCCTCCGGCAGCGGCAGGGTTGCCGAGCGCGCTTCGCCACGCTGCTGCCGGCTCTCAATCACTACCCAACTGAAGGTGCTGCCTTCGTCGATCCCGGCTTCGATCGCCACCCAAAAATCGGCTTCCGGCTGTGCGAGCCGGGCATTAGCGACGCGATTTCGTGCGCCAGCCCGCGTTTCCTCGCTGCCGAAGGGTTGTTCCGGCACGCCGCTCTCGACGGCGACGGACTCAATATGGCAGGATCCTTCGCCGAAGATCTCGTTAAAAGCCTGCAGAATTGCCTGAATTTTGGCGGGATTAGTGGTAGCTGAGACAACATGGTGCATAATCAAAACAACTCAGAATTAATTAACGTCATCGCAGTATACTCTAAATCACTCTGGCGGCAGCCGATCGCGCTGCTCGTTGAATGATGAAGGGTTCAGAACGGAAAATAAGCATGTTACAGGTATACCTTGTTCGCCACGGTGAAACGCAGTGGAACGCCGAGCGACGTATTCAAGGCCAGTCCGATAGTCCGCTGACCGCTCACGGTGAGCGCCAGGCATGGCAGGTTGGCGAGCGCGCCAGAACGCTGGGGATTACCCATATTATCGCCAGCGACCTCGGTCGTACCCGCCGCACGGCAGAAATTATCGCCGAAGCCTGCGGTTGCGGCGTCGTTACCGATCCGCGCCTGCGCGAGCTGGATATGGGGGTGCTGGAGAAGCGCCATATCGACTCGCTTAGCGAAGAAGAGGAGGGCTGGCGCCGTCAGCTGGTCAACGGTACGCCGGATGGCCGCATTCCGCAGGGCGAATCCATGCAGGAGCTGAGCGAGCGTATGCGCGCGGCGCTATCGTCTTGTCTGGAGTTACCGCCAGAGAGCCGGCCGCTGCTGGTGAGTCATGGGATGGCGCTGGGCTGTCTGGTGAGTACGATCCTCGGACTGCCTGCTTATGCGGAGCGTCGTTTGCGCCTGCGCAACTGTTCGATTTCACGCGTTGATTACCAGCAGAGCCCGTGGCTGGCGTCAGGATGGGTGGTGGAGACCGCGGGGGACGTCTCGCATCTCGATGCCCCCGCGATGGACGAACTGCAGCGTTAACGACGAATCGGAATCAGGTACTCGCAGCGCAGCTGAATTGGCGTGGCCTGGTTCCGGTTATCATCTTCCGGATAGAAACGTTCAATATCCAGACCCTTGCGGCGGGTGAGGTTGAGCATCGGCATACAGGTGCCGTACACCGTCAGAATAAACTCCTGCAGCCCAGTACCTAACCCTTCGTAGGTGAACATCACGTACTCGCCGCCTTCCAGAATCACCGGATGGGAATTATGCAGGTGTCCGTTCGCCAGCTCTGGCGTCAGTGCGGTGGTGTAGAAGACCTCCTGCTCGTCATCTTTTTCCAGGCTTGGACGCGGTTCATGCAGGCCGTACAGCGTCGGCGGAATGCTGGGCGCGTTGCCGAGGAATTCGCGCCAGAACTGAACGCGCATCTGGTTACGGAATTCAGAAATCTCTTCCAGCTTACAGGTATAGCTTTGGGTCACGCCGACCAGTTGCGTGGTGTTCAGGGTGACAAACTCATGCTTCGGCATGGTAAATTCACCGAGGCGCAGCGGTGGACGCATCCCAAATGAGCTCCAGTCCGCAGAACGGCGATAGAGCGCGGGGGTCAGGTTAAACTGTTTTTTAAAGGCGCGGGTAAACGTCTGCTGAGAATCGAAGCGGTACTGTAGCGCGATGTCGAGGATCGGACGTGCGGTCAGGCGTAGCGCAACGGCGGATTTTGATAGACGACGTGCGCGAATATAGGCACCGATAGCTTGACCCGTGACGTCTTTAAACATACGTTGCAAATGCCACTTGGAATAACCTGCCTTCGCCGCCACATTATCCAACGAGAGGGGCTGATCCAGGTGACCTTCCAGCCAGCTCAGGAGATCGCGAATAATCCCAGCTTGATCCATAAAATGTCCCCATCCTTTAAACTCAGGTACCTATATTAAGGTAGCGGATAATAGCATTTTTTGATGTTTTAGCATTCAGTGTTTTTTTTGCTTTTAAATGCGATTATCTGGTGGATATCGTTAGTAATTTTGTAAAGCTGTGATCTTTAAACCTTTTCCACAGCGTTTGTGATTATCACGCAGCGGAATTTTAAGAAATGGTAACAATATGAAATACAAGAAGTTAGTAGCAGGGTTGTTCTTACTGGCGGCGGGCCAACTGGCGCACGCCGAGCAAATCGGCTCCGTCGATACGGTATTTAAATGGCTGGGGCCGGATCACAAAATCGTGGTCGAAGCCTTCGACGATCCCGATGTACAGAACGTCACCTGCTATATCAGCCGGGCAAAAACCGGCGGCATTAAAGGCGGGTTGGGGCTGGCGGAGGATACCTCAGACGCCGCCATCTCCTGTCAGCAGGTCGGGCCGATTGAGCTGACGGACAAGATCAAAAACGGCAAAAGTCAGGGCGATGTCGTGTTCCAGAAACGTACCTCGCTGGTGTTCAAAAAACTGCAGGTCGTTCGCTTCTTTGACGCTAAACGTAATGCGCTGGTCTATCTGACCTATTCGGATAAAGTGGTCGACGGCTCGCCGAAGAATGCCATCAGCGCCGTGCCAATTATGCCCTGGAATAAATAAACGGGAGTCGCAATGCAACAGCCACGGATTTGGTTAGTTGAGGATGAACAGAGTATCGCCGATACCCTTGTTTACATGCTGCAGCAGGAAGGATTCGACGTGACCGTTTTCGGACGCGGGTTGCCCGCGCTTGATGCGGCGCTGCATCAGATCCCGGATTTAGCGATCCTCGACGTTGGTTTGCCCGATATTAGCGGCTTTGAACTATGCCGACGACTGCTGGCGCGCCATCCGGCATTGCCGCTATTGTTTCTGACCGCACGCAGCGAAGAGGTTGATAAGCTGCTGGGACTGGAAATTGGCGCTGATGACTACATCGCCAAACCATTTTCGCCGCGCGAAGTTTGCGCGCGGGTGCGTACTGTTCTGCGTCGGCTACAGAAATTTTCAGCTCCTTCGCCGGTGGTGCGCGTTGGCGAGTTCCTGCTGGATGAGCAGGCGATGGCGATAAGCTGGTTTGGCCAACCGTTGAATCTGACGCGTTACGAATTCCTGCTGCTGAAAACCCTAATCAACGCTCCCGGTCGCGTATTCTCCCGCCAGCAGCTGATGGAACTGGTGTGGAGCGATGCCTACGAGAGTATCGATCGCACCGTCGATACCCATATCAAGACCCTGCGCGCCAAGCTGCGGGCGGTGAATCCGAATGTTAACCCTATTAATACGCATCGCGGTTTGGGCTATAGCCTGGGAGGCTGTTGATGCGTATCGGGATGCGCCTGCTGCTGGGTTATTTTTTGATTGTCGCCATTGCCGCGTGGTTTGTGCTCTCAATATTTGTGCAGGAAGTCAAACCGGGCGTGCGTAGGGCAACGGAAGGCACGCTTAACGATACCGCAACGCTACTGGCGGCGCTGGCTCGTGATGACCTGCTTTCGGCAAACCCGCAGCAAGGGCGGTTGGCGCAGGCGTTTCAGTCGCTTAATCAGCAGCCCATCAACGCCAATATCAGCGGTATCAGGAAAATGCGCAATGAGTATCGCGTCTATCTGACGGATGCTCAGGGAAAGGTGGTGTTTGACTCCAGCGGGCAGGCGGTGGGCCAGGATTATTCGCGCTGGAACGACGTCTGGCTGACCCTACGCGGCCAGTACGGCGCGCGCAGCACGCGCAGCGATCCTGATGATGATAATAGCTCAGTCATGTACATTGCCGCACCGGTAATGGATAACGGCCGTATCATCGGCGTGGTGAGCGTCGGCAAACCTAATCTGGCCATGACGCCGGTGATTAAACGCAGCGAGCGGCGGATCCTGTGGGCTGGCGGCGCGTTGTTGGGGATCGCTTTACTGATCGGCGGCGGGATCGTCTGGTGGATTAACTTCTCAATTGGCAAACTGGTTCGTTACGCCGATTCGGTGACCGCCGAGCGTCCGTTACCTCTACCGAACGTCGGTAGTCGCGAGCTAAGCAAGCTGGCGCAGGCGCTGGAGAGCATGCGCGTGAAGCTTGAAGGCAAAAACGCGATTGAAAACTATGTCTACGATCTCACGCATGAACTCAAAAGCCCTCTGGCGGCCATTCGCGGCGCGGCGGAGATCCTGAGCGAGGCGCCGCCGCCCGAGATCGCCGCGCGTTTCACCGCCAATATTCTTGCGCAGAATACGCGCATGCAACTGCTGGTGGAAAAACTGCTGCAGCAGGCGCGGCTGGAAAATCGTCTGGAGATAACGCCGCAGTTGGTTTCGGTTGATGCGCTTTTCCAACGTCTGGCGGAAGACCGCGACATTGCGCTGACGGCGAAGGCCATCACCTTACGCTGGCAGGAGAGCGGGGTAACGGTGAATGGCGATAGCGAACTACTGGGGCAGGCGCTGGGCAATCTTATCGACAATGCGATTGACTTTACCCCGTACGGCGGTGAAATTTCCCTGGCGGTAGAGATGCGTAATGAAGAGGCGTGGTTGAGCGTCACGGATAACGGTAGCGGAATTCCTGATTTTGCGCTGGAGCGCATCTTTGAACGCTTTTACTCGCTGCCGCGGGATGACGGCCATAAAAGCAGTGGTCTTGGCCTGGCGTTTGTTCGTGAAGTCGCGCGTCTACATCAGGGCGATATTAGTTTGCACAATCGCCCTGAAGGCGGCGTGGTCGCGACGCTACATCTTCACCGTCCCTTCACATAACTTCAAACACACTGCACATAGCCCCCTTACAGTGAGCCCATCACGATTGGGAGAAGGCTATGATGAAATCACCGTTGTTCTGGAAAATTAGTACGTTGTTGGGCTGTATTTTGCTGTTGTCCGTGCCGCTGATGATGGTCAGAGCGCTTATTGTCGAGCGGGCGGACTATCGTAGCGATGTTGTGGATGCGATAGAGCACAGCACCAGCGGTTCACAAAAGCTGGCCGGGCCGCTGATCGCCATCCCGGTAACCGAGACGCTGACCCGAATGGAGAACCAAAAAGAGGTCGAATATCAGCGTCGCTGGATCTACTACTGGCTACCGGAATCGCTGGCGGTCAGCGGCGCGCAAAATGTGGAGTCGAGAAAAGTCGGCATTTACTGTGGGCAGGTCTGGCATAACACCCTGCAAATTAAGGCGCAGTATGATCCTACGCGGCTGACGGAGCTGAAAAAAGCGAATACCACGTTAGGAAAGCCGTTTTTAGTTCTCAGCGTGAGCGATGCCCGCGGCATCGGCGCCATCAACGCGCCGGTCATTAACGGTACGGCACTGGTCGTTGAACCGGGGCTGGGATTGAACGGCGGCGGTATGGGCATTCATATGCCGATGCCGGTATTAACCGCAGACAACAAACCGCTGGAGATTGCTTTTACCCTCGATCTTAATGGTACCGGCGACTTCTCTGTCGTACCGTTGGGCCGCAACAGCGAGCTGCGGCTAACCAGTAACTGGCCGCATCCGGGATTCCTGGGCAACTTCCTGCCTACAAAGCGCGAAGTGAGCGCCTCGGGTTATAGCGCGCACTGGCAAAGCAGCTGGTTCGCCAACAATATGGGCAGCTATTTCAACGATGATACCGATATTGAATGGCCGCGTTTACCCGCCTTCAGCGTGGACGTGATGTCGCAGGCCGATCAATATCAGCTCACCGACCGGGCGACTAAATACGCCATCCTGTTAATCGCGCTAACTTTTATGGCCTTCTTCGTTTTCGAGAGCCTGACGCATCGCCGTCTGCATCCAATGCAGTATCTGCTGGTGGGGTTATCGCTGGTGATGTTCTACCTGGTGTTGCTGGCGCTCTCGGAACATGTTGGGTTTACGCCTGCCTGGGTCGTTGCCAGCCTGATTGGCGCGGTGATAAACGGCGTTTATTTACAGGCGGTACTGAAAGGGTGGCGTAATAGTCTGTTATTTGTTGCAGCGCTACTGCTGCTGGATGGCGTGATGTGGTTACTGTTGCGTTCTGAGGATAGCGCGTTGCTGCTCGGCACCGGGGTTCTACTGTTGGCGCTGTGCGCGTTGATGTTCCTGACCCGCCGCGTGGACTGGTACGCCTTGTCACTACCGCAAAGCAATCCGCAAAAACCGCAAAGTAAGGATGAAGACACGTTACGTATCTGGAAGTAAAAGAGAGATAAAAAAACAGCGCCAGAAGGCGCTGTTTTTGCATTATAGCTGCGGCATAACCGAAGTTATTCCTGCAGATCGCCACAGAAGCGGTAACCTTCACCGTGAATAGTGGCGATGATTTCCGGGGTATCCGGCGTGGATTCGAAATGCTTACGAATGCGACGAATGGTCACGTCCACGGTACGGTCATGCGGCTTAAGCTCGCGACCGGTCATTTTCTTCAGCAGCTCTGCGCGTGACTGGATTTTGCCCGGGTTTTCGCAGAAGTGCAGCATCGCGCGGAATTCACTGCGCGGCAGCTTATACTGCTCGCCGTTTGGGCTCACCAACGAACGGCTGTTGATATCCAATTCCCAACCGTTGAACTTGTAGCTCTCAACGCTGCGACGCTCTTCGCTCACGGTACCGAGGTTCATGGTACGGGAGAGCAGGTTACGCGCGCGGATAGTCAGTTCACGCGGGTTAAACGGTTTAGTGATATAGTCATCGGCGCCGATTTCGAGGCCAAGAATTTTATCAACTTCGTTGTCGCGGCCGGTAAGGAACATCAGCGCGACGTCAGCCTGCTCACGCAGTTCACGCGCGAGCAGAAGACCATTTTTACCTGGCAGGTTGATATCCATGATCACCAGGTTGATATCATTTTCAGACAGGATCTGATGCATTTCCGCGCCATCGGTCGCTTCGAATACATCATAACCTTCTGCTTCGAAAATACTTTTTAACGTGTTGCGTGTTACCAACTCGTCTTCAACGATAAGAATGTGCGGGGTCTGCATGTTTGCTACCTAAATTGCCAACTAAATCGAAACAGGAAGTACCAAAGTCCCTGACCTGCCTGGTACATGCCACAAATTAACATGTCCGGCGTAACATGACTAAAGTACGTAATTGCGTTCTTGATGCACTTTCCATCAACGTCAACAACATCATTAGCTTGGTCGTGGGTACTTTCCCTCTGGACCCGACGGTGTCAAAAACGGCTGTCATCCTAACCATTTTAACAGCAACATAACAGGCTAAGAGAGGCCGAACACCCAATAAAACTACGCTTCGTTGACATATATCAAGTTCAATTGTAGCACGTTAACAGTCTTGTGAAATCATTGCATCGATTTGCGACTTATCGTCACATTTCTTACACAGCTCAATTAGTTGCAACTATGAATTAATAAATGCAGTGAATCCAAAGCCTGTGGGCAAATGAAAACTGAAATATCATTGCCAAACATATGGATAAATGCGTTCTGTTAACATACTCCGTATTGGCGTCCAATGTGAACAGTTTAGTTTTTTTTAAGAGTAAGAAAGCCCATTTTTAGTGATTTTTGTTGCAAATTTGTAAATTTTCGCCGCGTAAAATGAGGGAGACCGCAGAGTCGCGCCGCGTAAGAGGATAAAGAGAAGCACAATGCGTTTATCAATTATTTTGGTGGCGCCCGCCAGGGCGGAGAACGTGGGCGCGGCGGCGCGAGCGATGAAAACCATGGGATTCAGCGAATTGCGGATTGTCGATAGCGAAGCGCATCAGCAGCCCGCCGCGCGCTGGGTGGCGCATGGTTCGGGAGATATTTTAGATAATATAAAAACCTACCCGACGCTTGAGCAGGCCCTGCACGATGTCGACTTTACCGTCGCCACTACCGCCCGCAGTCGCGCGCGTTTTCACTACTACGCCACGCCGCAGCAGTTGCTACCGCTGCTGGAAGAAAAAGCACAATGGATGAAACATACGGCGCTGGTCTTTGGCCGTGAAGATTCCGGATTAACTAATGATGAACTGGCGCTGGCCGATGTGCTTACCGGCGTGCCGATGGTCGCCGATTATCCCTCCTTGAATCTTGGGCAATCGGTGATGGTGTATTGCTATCAGCTGAGCTCACTGCAGCAGCAGACTGCGGTTCAGCAGCCTGAAACCGACGAAAAACAACTGCAGGCGCTTCGTCAGCGGGCGCTTTCACTACTTGGACGGTTGGGGGTCGATGACGACATGAAACTGGCCGACTGGCTACAACAGCGAATCGGCCTGTTACAGCAGCGCGACACCGCCATGCTGCATCGTTTGTTGCATGATATTGAAAAAAGTCTCCCGGAATAAAATACCGCAATAAGTTTTTTTTATAGTTTTGTGTACTGATTGCAATAGCAACAGGCTGGTAATGCGGCGGAAATATGGGGGCGCTGTGGCGGAATGATGGTGTTGGTTGAAAAGTCGCCAATTTAGAAATTCGTTGACTTAAGCAGGCAGATACTTTAACCAATATAGGCAGGACACAAGACAGATAAAAATACAGAGTACACAACATCCATGAATCGCATCGGCATGATTACCACCATTATCACCACCACCATTACCACAGGTAACGGTGCGGGCTGACGCGTACAGGAAACGACAGAAAAAAGCCCGCACCTGAACAGTGCGGGCTTTTTTTTTGACAAGAGATCAAGGGGTAAGAACCATGCGAGTGTTGAAGTTCGGCGGTACATCAGTGGCAAATGCAGAACGCTTTCTGCGAGTTGCCGATATTCTGGAGAGCAATGCCAGGCAGGGGCAGGTTGCGACCGTGCTGTCTGCCCCGGCGAAAATTACTAACCATCTGGTCGCGATGATTGAAAAAACTATCAGCGGCCAGGACGCTCTGACCAATATCGCCGATGCCGAACGTATCTTTGCCGACCTGCTGCAGGGGCTGGCCGACATGCAGCCGGGCTTCCCGCTCGCACAGCTGAAAACCTTCGTTGATCAAGAGTTTGCGCAGATTAAACACGTCCTGCACGGTATCAGCCTGCTGGGGCAGTGTCCGGACGGTGTTAACGCCTCGTTGATCTGTCGCGGTGAAAAGCTCTCTATCGCTATTATGGCGGCGCTACTGGAAGCGCGCGGTCATAAAGTCAGCGTGATTAACCCGGTCGAAAAACTGCTGGCTGTCGGCCACTACCTTGAATCCACTGTCGATATTACTGAATCCACTCGCCGTATCGCCGCCAGCCAAATCCCGGCAGACCACATGGTGCTGATGGCCGGTTTTACCGCCGGCAATGAAAAGGGTGAACTGGTGGTGCTGGGGCGTAATGGCTCTGACTATTCCGCAGCCGTGCTGGCCGCCTGTATGCGTGCCGACTGCTGCGAAATCTGGACCGACGTCGATGGCGTTTATACCTGCGATCCGCGTCAGGTACCGGATGCGCGCCTGTTGAAATCCATGTCTTATCAGGAAGCGATGGAGCTTTCCTATTTTGGCGCTAAGGTGCTGCACCCGCGCACCATCGCGCCCATCGCCCAGTTCCAGATCCCATGCCTGATTAAAAATACCGGTAATCCGCAGGCGCCGGGAACGCTTATCGGCGCCAGCCTTGATGAAGACGGCCTGCCGGTAAAAGGGATCTCGAATCTCAACAATATGGCGATGTTCAACGTTTCCGGGCCAGGAATGAAGGGAATGGTTGGCATGGCGGCGCGCGTCTTTGCCACCATGTCCCGTGCCGGTATCTCTGTGGTGCTGATTACCCAATCCTCTTCGGAATACAGCATCAGCTTCTGCGTGCCGCAAAGCGACTGCGCTCGCGCGAAGCGGGTGATGGAGGATGAATTTTATCTCGAATTGAAAGAAGGTCTGCTGGAGCCGTTGTCAATCATGGAGCGCCTGGCAATCATTTCCGTCGTAGGTGATGGGATGCGTACGCTGCGCGGTATCTCGGCGAAATTCTTCGCCGCGCTGGCGCGCGCCAATATTAATATCGTGGCGATTGCCCAGGGCTCTTCCGAGCGTTCAATTTCGGTAGTCGTCAGCAATGATGATGCGACTACCGGCGTGCGCGTCACGCATCAGATGCTGTTTAACACTGACCAGGTCATCGAAGTCTTTGTGATTGGCGTCGGCGGCGTCGGCGGCGCGTTAATCGAACAGATTAAACGCCAGCAGAGCTGGTTGAAGGGCAAGCATATCGATCTGCGCGTATGCGGCGTCGCCAATTCGCAGGCGCTGCTGACCAACGTCCATGGTTTGAATCTGGAAAACTGGCGTGGCGAACTCGCGGAAGCGAAAGAACCCTTTAATCTGGGCCGTTTAATCCGCCTGGTGAAGGAGTATCACCTGCTGAACCCGGTTATCGTTGACTGTACCTCCAGCCAGGCGGTAGCCGACCAGTACGCTGACTTCCTGCGTGAAGGTTTCCACGTGGTGACGCCGAATAAAAAGGCCAACACCTCTTCACTGGATTACTATCACCAGTTACGCCACGCCGCCAGCAGCTCGCGGCGCAAATTCCTCTACGACACCAACGTCGGCGCGGGTCTTCCGGTCATTGAAAACCTGCAGAACCTGCTGAATGCCGGCGATGAACTGCTGCACTTCTCCGGGATCCTGTCTGGTTCGCTTTCATTCATTTTTGGTAAGCTGGATGAGGGTATGAGCCTCTCCGAAGCCACTAAACTGGCGCGTGAGATGGGCTATACCGAACCGGATCCGCGCGACGATCTTTCCGGCGTGGATGTGGCGCGCAAGCTGCTGATCCTTGCCCGCGAAACCGGGCGCGAGCTGGAGCTCTCGGATATTATCGTTGAGCCTGCGCTGCCTGCCGATTTTGATGCCAGCGGCGATGTCGAAAGCTTTATGGCGAGCCTGCCGACGCTTGACGATCAATTCGCCGCGCGGGTTGCTAAAGCGCGCGACGAGGGTAAAGTCTTACGTTACGTCGGCAATATTGAAGAAGATGGCGTCTGCCGGGTGAAGATCGCCGAAGTGGACGGTAACGATCCGCTGTATAAGGTGAAGAACGGCGAGAACGCGCTGGCGTTTTACAGCCACTATTATCAGCCGCTGCCGCTGGTGCTGCGCGGCTATGGCGCGGGTAACGACGTAACCGCGGCTGGCGTGTTCGCCGACCTGCTGCGTACCCTGTCATGGAAGTTAGGAGTTTAAGATGGTCAAAGTATACGCCCCGGCTTCCAGTGCCAATATGAGCGTCGGGTTTGATGTGCTGGGGGCCGCGGTGACGCCGGTCGACGGCACGTTGCTGGGTGATAACGTCTCGGTAGAGGCGGCGGCGGAGTTTAGCCTGCGTAACGTAGGCCGCTTTGCCGGCAAATTACCGTCGGCGCCGCAGGAAAATATCGTTTATCAATGCTGGGAAGCCTTTTGCCGCGAGATCGGTAAGACGGTTCCGGTGGCGATGACCCTGGAAAAGAATATGCCGATTGGCTCGGGCCTTGGCTCCAGCGCCTGTTCGGTGGTCGCCGCGCTGGTGGCGATGAACGAACACTGCGGCAAGCCGCTGAATGAAAACCGGATGCTGGCGTTGATGGGCGAGATGGAAGGGCGCATCTCCGGCAGCGTTCACTATGATAACGTGGCGCCATGCTATCTTGGCGGTATGCAACTGATGATCGAAGAAAATGGCATCATCAGCCAGCAGATCCCGGGTTTTGATGAATGGTTGTGGGTGCTGGCCTATCCGGGCATTAAAGTCTCTACCGCCGAAGCGCGCGCGATTCTTCCGGCACAGTATCGCCGTCAGGATTGCATCGCCCATGGTCGCCATCTGGCAGGTTTTATTCACGCCTGCTATAGCCGTCAGCCGCAGTTGGCGGCAAAGTTAATGAAAGATGTTATTGCCGAACCGTACCGCACCAAACTGCTGCCGGGCTTCAGCGAAGCGCGTCAGGCGGCGATGGAAATCGGCGCGCAGGCGTGTGGTATTTCCGGCTCCGGCCCGACGCTGTTCGCGTTGTGCGATAAACCGGACACCGCGCAGCGCGTCGCCGACTGGCTGGCCGCGCATTATCTGCAAAATCAGGAAGGCTTCGTTCATATTTGCCGGCTGGACACGGCGGGCGCTCGAGTAGTGGGATAAGTGATGAAACTGTATAACTTAAAAGATCATAACGAACAGGTCAGCTTTGCGCAGGCCGTGACGCAAGGGCTTGGCAAACAACAGGGGCTGTTCTTTCCGCACGATTTGCCGGAATTCAATCTGACCGAAATCGACGAAATGCTGGAGCAGGATTTCGTGACCCGTAGCGCGAAAATCCTGTCGGCCTTTATTGGCGATGAGATCCCGCAGAATGAACTGCAGGCCCGCGTGGCTTCGGCGTTCGCCTTCCCGGCGCCGGTCACTCAAGTACAGGATGATGTCGGCTGCCTGGAGCTGTTCCACGGCCCGACCCTGGCGTTTAAAGATTTTGGCGGCCGTTTTATGGCCCAGATGCTGACGCTTATCGCAGGCGATAAGCCGGTGACGATCCTGACCGCGACCTCCGGCGACACCGGCGCAGCCGTAGCGCATGCCTTCTACGGCCTGCCGAACGTCAAGGTAGTTATCCTCTATCCGCGCGGTAAGATTAGCCCGCTGCAGGAGAAGCTGTTCTGCACCCTGGGCGGCAACATCGAAACCGTGGCGATTGACGGTGATTTCGACGCCTGTCAGGCGCTGGTTAAGCAGGCGTTTGACGATGAAGAACTGAAGGTCGCGCTTGGTCTCAACTCTGCCAACTCTATTAATATCAGTCGTCTGCTGGCGCAGATCTGCTACTACTTCGAGGCGGTCGCGCAGTTGCCGCAGGAGGCCCGTAACCAGCTGGTGGTGTCGGTGCCAAGCGGCAACTTCGGCGATCTCACCGCCGGCCTGCTGGCGAAATCGCTGGGGCTGCCGATTAAGCGTTTTATTGCCGCTACCAACGCCAACGATACCGTGCCGCGCTTCCTGCAGGATGGCAACTGGGCGCCGAAGGCGACGCAGGCGACCCTGTCTAACGCCATGGACGTCAGCCAACCGAACAACTGGCCGCGCGTGGAAGAACTGTTCCGCCGCAAAATCTGGCGTCTTAATGAGCTGGGATACGCTGCGGTTGATGATGAAACCACCAAAGCAACCATGCGTGAACTGAAGTCCATCGGCTACACCTCTGAACCGCATGCGGCGATTGCTTATCGCGCGCTGCGCGATCAGCTGCAACCGGGCGAGTACGGGTTATTCCTCGGTACCGCGCATCCGGCGAAATTCAAAGAGAGCGTAGAAGAGATCCTGCAGGAGACGCTGCCGCTGCCGAAAGAACTGGCCGACCGCGCCGACTTGCCGCTGCTGTCGCACAATCTGCCGGCCGATTTTGCCGCGCTGCGTAAGCTGATGATGGGCTAATTAAGACTGAAAACATCCCTGTCGCTTACCGGACAGGGGTGTCGTCGTTTTTACTGCTCGTGGCGCTTAAACACCAGTTCGCCTTTCTCCGATGCTTCCCCATCAAAGAAATAGCCTTCGCTATTAAACGCCTGCAGCTGCTCCGGCCTGGTTAAACGGTTTTCAATGATGTAGCGGCTCATCAGACCGCGCGCTTTTTTGGCATAGAAACTGATCACCTTGAATTTGCCGTTTTTCTCATCGAGGAATACCGGCTTAATCAACCGTCCCTGCAATTTTTTCGGTTTGACCGATTTAAAATACTCATCGGATGCCAGGTTGATGACGATATCGTCGCCCTGGGCCTGCAGCGCCTGATTGAGCTTATCGGTGATGATATCGCCCCAGAAATGATACAAATCTTTGCCCTGCGGATTTTCCAGCTTAATACCCATCTCCAGACGGTAGGGCTGCATCAGATCCAACGGGCGTAATACGCCGTAAAGGCCGGAAAGCATGCGCAGATGCTGCTGGGCAAAATCGAAATCCGCTTCGCTAAAGGTTTCGGCCTGCAGACCGGTATAAACGTCGCCTTTGAACGCCAGTATCGCCTGACGGGCATTCTGCGGGGTAAAGTCCGGATGCCAGTCGTGAAAACGGGTGGCGTTGAGATCGGCCAGCTTATCGCTGATGCTCATCAGCTTACCGATTTGCGGCGCCGTCAGCTTACGGGCGATACCGATAAGCTGTTGAGAATGCTCCAGGAGTTCGGGCTGGGTATAGCGCGTCGTTGCCAGCGGGCTTTGATAATCGAGCGTTTTAGCAGGTGAAATCAGAATCAGCATATCCAGTCCTTGCAGGGAATTTCGACGAATTTTAACAAAAAAAGAGTACGGTGGGATCGATTGCTGCGATTACCGCGCTATTCACGCGGTATCTCATCCCAGGCGCCGGGCGCCAGATGTTGCTGAATTTCCGGATAGCGAGCGGGGTCGAAGACCGGTTGCACGCCGAGTTTGCGCTGGCGCAGATAATCGCTGGCGAGGATCCGAACCGTTGGCGACAGCAGCAAAATCGCCGTTAAGTTGGTGATCGCCATTAGCGCCATAATAATATCCGCCAGTTGCCAGACCACCGGAAGACTCACCAGGGTGCCTGTCAGTACCATCAACACGGTGATAACCCGGAGCGTCCAGATATGTAGCGGCTTATTGAGACGCAGGAAGATCAGATTGTTTTCGGCATAAATATAATTGGCGACAATCGAACTGAAAGCGAAGAACAGTAGCACGGCAGCCACCAATCCCGGTCCCCAACTGCCAATAAGATCGCCCATCGCGTGCTGCATGGTTTGAATACCGCTGACCGCACTGTCGCGGTTTTCGCGCGGCGCCAGCATGATAATGACCGCGCTGGCGGTACAGATAACAATGGTATCAATAAAGACGCCAATCATCTGTACGATGCCCTGCGCCGCGGGATGCGGAGGCCATGATGCAGCGGCAGCGGCAGCATTTGGCGTTGAGCCCATGCCTGCTTCGTTGGAAAACATCCCGCGCTGGAAACCGCCGGTAAGCGCCTGGCTGATGGTATAACCCACCGCGCCCGCCGCCGCTTCCTGCCAGCCAAAAGCGCAGCGGAAGATGGTTTCAAAAACCGCCGGCAGGGCGGCGAAGTGCCAGAGGCCAATCAACAGACTGGCGCCCACCCATATCAGAGCCATAAGCGGCACAAACCACTGCATCAATCGCGCCACGCCGCGTAGACCGCGGACGATAATCAACAGTGTTGCGGCAGCCAGCGCGGCGCCGACGGCGACCATCGGCAAATCGAAGGCATAGGCCATGGCGTGCGCCACCGAGTTGGCCTGCACGGTATTAAAAATCACCCCATAGGCCAGCAGAAGCAGAATTGAGAAGACCACGCCCATCCAGCGCATCTCGAGGCCACGGGCCATATACCACGCCGGGCCGCCGCGAAACTGGCCTTCGCCATCGCGCTCTTTGTACAGTTGGGCAAGCGAACATTCGGCGAAGCTACTGGCCATGCCGAGTAGTGCGGAGACCCACATCCAGAACACGGCACCTGGGCCGCCGGCGGCAATCGCTAACGCCACGCCCGCCAGATTACCGCTGCCGACGCGAGCCGCCAGGCTGGTGCACAGCGCCTGAAAAGACGTTAATCCGCCGGGCTGCGGGCGAAGGCTTTTTTTAAGACTTTTGCCAAACTGGCGAATATAACGGAACTGAATAAACTCCGTTCGCCAGGTGAACCAAATACCGGCGCCCAGTAACAGGTAAATCATTACCGAGCCCCAGAGTATTTCATTGATAAACGAGAGAAAATCAGGCATTAAACGTCCTCTTGTCCATGCCGGCGCGCGGTGTAAGCGCTACCACTCCGGTGACAATCCTTTAGCATTCAGATAATTAATATGTCGAGTTTATCACACTCTGCGCTCTTGCATTGTCGGCGGTTGCGCTGACCCTATGGCGTGTTATCATCTTGGCAGACCGGTTACATCCCCTTAACTGCTGTTTAAGAGAAACACTATCATGACGGATAAATTGACTTCTCTGCGTCAGTACACCACTGTCGTAGCTGACACCGGAGATATCGCGGCAATGAAGCTGTATCAGCCTCAGGATGCCACCACCAACCCTTCTTTGATCCTCGGCGCGGCTCAGATCCCTGAGTACCGTAAGCTGATTGACGACGCTGTTGCCTGGGCTCGCGGCCAGAGCAGCGATCGCGCGCAGCAGATTATCGATGCTTCCGACAAACTGGCGGTGAACATCGGTCTCGAAATCCTTAAACTGATCCCGGGCCGTATTTCTACCGAAGTTGATGCCCGTTTGTCCTATGACACCGACGCCTCTATCGCGAAAGCGAAACGCCTGATCAAACTGTATAACGATGCCGGTATCGGCAACGATCGTATCCTGATCAAACTGGCTTCCACCTGGCAGGGCATTCGCGCCGCTGAGCAGCTGGAAAAAGAAGGCATCAACTGTAACCTGACCCTGCTGTTCTCCTTCGCTCAGGCTCGCGCTTGCGCCGAAGCGGGCGTCTTCCTGATTTCTCCGTTCGTTGGCCGTATCCTCGACTGGTACAAAGCGAACACGGATAAGAAAGAGTACGCGCCGGCAGAAGATCCGGGCGTGGTTTCCGTTAGCGAAATCTACGAGTACTACAAGCAGCACGGCTATGAAACCGTCGTGATGGGCGCAAGCTTCCGTAACGTTGGCGAAATCCTTGAGCTGGCCGGTTGCGATCGTCTGACCATCGCCCCTGCGCTGCTGAAAGAGCTGGCGGAAAGCGAAGGCGCTGTCGAACGTAAACTGGCGTTCAGCGGCGAAGTGAAAGCGCGTCCGGAACGCATTACTGAATCCCAGTTCCTGTGGCAGCACAACCAGGATCCGATGGCGGTAGACAAACTGGCGGAAGGTATCCGTAAGTTTGCCATCGACCAGGAAAAACTGGAAAAAATGATCGGCGACCTGCTGTAATCATCCCAGCGTGACCGGGCTACCGGTCACGCTACTTCTTTTGAATCCTGTCTGTAATTCTCTCCAGCGTGTATCATTCCGCTTAATTGCACTATTTGAACGGAATGAATATGAATAAATTACGCATCGGCTTAGTTTCTATTTCTGACCGCGCCTCCAGCGGCGTTTACCAGGACAAAGGTATTCCTGCGTTGGAAGAGTGGCTGGCGCGTGCGCTGACAACGCCCTTTGAACTGCAAACTCGCCTGATCCCTGATGAACAGCCCATCATTGAACAAACGCTGTGCGAGCTGGTAGACGAGATGGGCTGTCATCTGGTGTTGACCACCGGCGGCACCGGCCCGGCGCGCCGTGATGTGACGCCGGACGCAACTTTAGCGATTGCCGATCGCGTCATGCCCGGTTTCGGCGAGCAAATGCGCCAGGTTAGCCTACACTTTGTGCCGACGGCTATCCTCTCCCGGCAGGTTGGCGTCATCCGCAAGCAGGCGCTGATCCTCAACCTGCCTGGCCAGCCGAAAGCGATTCAGGAGACTCTCGAAGGAGTCAAAGACGCGGACGGTAAGGTGCTGGTGCATGGTGTCTTTGCAAGTGTACCTTATTGTGTACAGTTGCTTGAGGGGCCGTATGTGGAGACGGAAGCGAGCGTTGTAGCAGCTTTTCGCCCGAAAAGTGCACGACGTGAAACTTTATCCTGAATTTAATGCATTGCTGATATAACCTGCATCGCCGGTGGTGTGCTGTTTTATTTACGGTATAGTGTTTTTTACTTTACACATTGCGTAATATTACTGCGGACGAAGCGCCAGTTATGTCACAACACACCCGAGCACTGAATCGACAGGATTATAAAACTCTGACGCTGGCCGCCCTCGGCGGGGCGCTGGAGTTTTATGACTTCATTATCTTTGTCTTCTTCGCCGCCGTCGTCGGCGAACTGTTCTTCCCGGCCGATATTCCGGAATGGCTACGTCAGGTACAGACCTTCGGTATTTTCGCCGCGGGTTATCTGGCGCGCCCTCTTGGCGGCATTATCATGGCCCACTTTGGCGACCTGGTCGGTCGCAAAAAAATGTTCACCCTCAGCATTCTGCTCATGGCGCTGCCGACACTGGCGATCGGCCTGCTGCCGACTTATGCCTCAATGGGCATCGTTGCGCCGCTGCTATTACTGCTCATGCGTATTTTACAAGGGGCGGCGATTGGCGGCGAAGTGCCGGGCGCCTGGGTCTTCGTGGCCGAACATGTCCCGGAAAAACGCATCGGTATCGCCTGCGGCACCCTGACCGCGGGATTGACCGTCGGTATCCTGTTAGGTTCGGTGGTGGCGACGCTTATCAACACCAGCATGACGCCGCAAGGTATCCACGACGGCGGCTGGCGTATTCCTTTCCTGCTGGGCGGCGTTTTTGGCCTGGTGGCGATGTACCTGCGTCGTTGGCTGCAGGAGACGCCGATATTTCTGGAGATGCAGAAGCGCAAAGCGCTGGCGCAGGAGTTGCCGGTGAAGGCGGTGGCGCTTAAGCACCAGAAGGCCGTCATCGTTTCGATGCTGCTCACCTGGCTGCTGTCCGCCGGCGTGGTGGTGGTGATCCTGATGTCGCCGGTCTGGCTGCAAAAACATTATGGTTTTGCCCCGGCGATTACCCTGCAGGCCAATAGCATCGCCACGATTATGCTGTGCATCGGCTGTCTACTCGCCGGTCTGGCGGCAGACCGTTTCGGCGCCAGCCGCACTTTTATCGTCGGTAGCCTGTTGTTGGCGGCCGCCAGTTGGGCCTTTTACCACCTTGCCGGCGCCGGCCCGCAGCGGCTGTTTCTGCTGTATGGGACCGTGGGGCTGTGTGTCGGCGTGGTGGGGGCGGTACCTTACGTAATGGTGCGCGCTTTCCCGGCGGAAGTGCGTTTTACCGGCATCTCATTTTCCTACAACCTGTCGTACGCCATTTTCGGCGGCCTGACGCCAATCGCCGTTACGATGCTGATGGGGGTTTCGCCGATGGCGCCTGCCTGGTACGTACTGGCGCTGTCGCTGATGGGGCTGGGGTTAGGTATCTGGCTGCGTCAGGGGTTGACGACGCAGGCGGTTTTACCGCAAGGAGAACTGCAGCGTTAAATTTAACACCGCCGCCCGGTTTGCGGGCGGCGGCAGGCCATTAGCGTGGCTCGCCAATCGGCAGAACGGTGCGGCCGAACTGCTCGTTCAACACTTCACCCATCGCCAGGTAAATAGCGCTCGCGCCGCATACCAGGCCGACCCAACCGGCAATTTTAACAATGCCTTCGTTATCGACCAGGTGACCAATCGCCAGCAGCGCGAACAGTACCGTCAGGCTAAGGAAGACGAACTGCAGCATGCGCGCGGCTTTCAGCGTGCCGAAGAACATGAACAACGTAAAGATACCCCACAGGCCGAGATACATGCCCAGGAAGTGCGCGTTCGGCGCATCAGCCAGGCCCATTTTCGGCATCAGAAGGATCGCGACCAACGTCAGCCAGAAGGAGCCGTAGGACGTAAAAGCGGTTAAACCAAAGGTGTTGCCTTTTTTATACTCGAGCAGGCCGGCAAAAATTTGCGCAATGCCGCCGTAAAAAATGCCCATCGCCAGGATAGCTACATCGAATGCGAAAAGGCCGCTATTTGCCAGGTTAAGCAGAATAGTGGTCATGCCAAAGCCCATAAGGCCCAGCGGTGCCGGATTAGCCAACTTAGTGTTGCCCATAATTCCTCAAAATAATGATTAGAAAGGGAAGCATTACCCCGCCACTTGCGGTGGGGCGCGGCATAATAATGAGGCGTGCAGAGGCTGTCTATGATCTGGCGGGGTATTTTTCAGCAATTTACCTTTCGCGGCGATAATGGCCAACTCTTCGGCGAACGAGTGCGATATCCAATGAATATGTTCTTATTTACTATTTATTTTTTGTATGGGTTATACCGGCTATTTTTATCGTCTGGCGTGTCGTTTGCTCTCGCGCCTGCGTTTTGCCAGAAAAATTTTTTTTGGCCTGCCCCTTGATGAAAACCAGGGCGACCCCATCTTGTAGTCAACCGCAGTGAAGAACCTGAAAAAAAATGATGTCAGGGCAGTTGAAACCGCACGTTTCGCCCTTATTACAGGTTCACAACCACATGTTGATCGAATTTTTAGTGGAGACGTTTAGATGGGTAAAATTATTGGTATCGACCTGGGTACTACCAACTCTTGTGTAGCGATTATGGATGGCACTACAGCTCGCGTGCTGGAGAACGCCGAAGGCGATCGCACCACGCCTTCTATTATTGCCTATACCCAGGATGGTGAAACTCTGGTTGGTCAGCCGGCTAAACGTCAGGCAGTGACAAACCCGCAAAACACCCTGTTTGCGATTAAACGCCTGATTGGTCGCCGCTTCCAGGATGAAGAAGTTCAGCGTGACGTTTCCATCATGCCGTACAAAATCGTTGCCGCAGATAATGGCGACGCCTGGCTTGATGTGAAAGGCACCAAAACCGCGCCGCCGCAGATTTCTGCTGAAGTGCTGAAAAAAATGAAGAAAACCGCTGAAGATTATCTGGGTGAGCCGGTAACTGAAGCTGTTATCACCGTACCTGCGTACTTCAACGATGCTCAGCGTCAGGCAACCAAAGATGCCGGTCGTATCGCGGGTCTGGAAGTCAAACGTATCATCAACGAACCGACTGCCGCTGCGCTGGCTTACGGTCTGGATAAAGAAGTTGGCAACCGCACTATCGCGGTATACGACCTCGGTGGTGGTACCTTCGATATCTCTATTATCGAAATCGACGAAGTTGACGGCGAAAAAACCTTCGAAGTTCTGGCAACCAACGGTGATACCCACCTGGGTGGTGAAGACTTCGATACTCGTCTGATCAACTACCTCGTTGACGAGTTTAAGAAAGAGCAGGGTATTGACCTGCGCAACGACCCGCTGGCGATGCAGCGTCTGAAAGAAGCCGCAGAAAAAGCGAAAATTGAGCTGTCTTCCGCTCAGCAGACCGACGTTAACCTGCCGTATATCACCGCAGATGCGACCGGTCCGAAACACATGAACATCAAAGTGACTCGCGCGAAACTGGAAAGCCTGGTTGAAGATCTGGTTAACCGTTCCATCGAGCCGCTGAAAGTTGCCCTGCAGGATGCCGGTCTGTCCGTTTCCGATATCAACGACGTGATCCTCGTTGGTGGTCAGACTCGTATGCCGATGGTGCAGAAGAAAGTTGCTGAGTTCTTTGGTAAAGAACCGCGTAAAGACGTTAACCCGGATGAAGCTGTGGCTATCGGCGCAGCGGTTCAGGGTGGTGTACTGACTGGTGAAGTTAAAGACGTTCTGCTGCTGGACGTTACCCCGCTGTCGCTGGGTATCGAAACCATGGGCGGCGTGATGACCGCGCTCATCAGCAAAAACACCACGATCCCGACCAAGCACAGCCAGGTGTTCTCTACTGCGGAAGACAACCAGTCCGCGGTAACCATCCATGTGCTGCAGGGTGAGCGTAAACGCGCTTCCGATAACAAATCTCTGGGTCAGTTCAACCTGGATGGTATTAACCCAGCACCGCGCGGTATGCCGCAGATCGAAGTGACCTTCGATATCGATGCTGACGGTATCCTGCACGTTTCCGCGAAAGACAAAAACAGCGGTAAAGAGCAGAAGATCACCATCAAGGCTTCTTCCGGTCTGAATGAAGAAGAAATTCAGAAAATGGTTCGCGAAGCGGAAGCTAACGCTGAATCTGACCGTAAGTTCGAAGAGCTGGTTCAGACCCGTAACCAGGGCGACCATCTGCTGCACAGCACCCGTAAGCAGGTTGAAGAAGCAGGCGACAAACTGCCGGCTGACGACAAAACTGCAATCGAGTCTGCGCTGACCGCGCTGGAAACTTCTCTGAAAGGTGAAGACAAAGCGGACATCGAAGCGAAGATGCAGGCGCTGGCCCAGGCTTCCCAGAAGCTGATGGAAATCGCTCAGCAGCAGCACGCTCAGCAGCAGGCTGGCGGCGCTGACGCTCAAGAAAGCAGCGCGAAGGATGACGATGTTGTCGACGCTGAGTTCGAAGAAGTGAAAGACAAAAAATAATCGCCCTTTGAACGGGTAAAACACTGGCACGGGCGAAGAGGTTTCCTCTCCGCCCGTGCACGCATGTTAAGGGGCTGAAAAACACCAATGGCAAAGCAAGATTATTACGAGATTTTAGGCGTTTCCAAAACAGCGGAAGAGCGTGAAATCAAAAAGGCGTACAAGCGCCTGGCCATGAAATACCACCCGGACCGTAACCAGGGTGACAAAGAGGCCGAAGCCAAATTTAAAGAAATCAAAGAAGCGTATGAAGTCCTGACTGATGCCCAGAAGCGTGCAGCCTACGATCAGTACGGCCACGCCGCGTTTGAACAAGGCGGCATGGGCGGCGGCGGTTTCGGCGGCGGCGGCTTTGGCGGCGGCGCGGATTTCAGCGATATCTTTGGCGATGTGTTCGGCGATATTTTCGGCGGCGGTCGCGGTCGTCAGCGCGCGGCGCGCGGCGCAGATCTACGTTACAACATGGAATTGACGCTGGAAGAAGCGGTCCGTGGCGTCACCAAGGAAATCCGCATCCCGACGCTGGAAGAGTGCGATGTCTGCCACGGCAGCGGCGCTAAATCCGGTACTCAGCCGCAGACCTGTCCAACCTGTCACGGTTCCGGTCAGGTCCAGATGCGTCAGGGCTTCTTTGCCGTTCAGCAAACCTGTCCGCACTGTCAGGGACGCGGTACGCTGATTAAAGATCCGTGCAATAAATGCCACGGTCACGGTCGCGTTGAAAAAACCAAAACCTTGTCGGTGAAAATCCCGGCTGGCGTCGACACCGGCGATCGCATTCGTCTGGCTGGCGAAGGCGAAGCGGGCGAGCATGGCGCTCCAGCGGGCGATCTGTATGTTCAGGTACAGGTGAAACAGCACGCGATTTTCGAGCGTGAAGGGAATAACCTGTATTGTGAAGTACCGATCAACTTCACCATGGCTGCGCTTGGCGGCGAGATTGAAGTACCGACGCTGGATGGCCGCGTAAACCTGAAAGTTCCTGGCGAAACGCAAACCGGCAAACTGTTCCGCATGCGCGGCAAGGGCGTTAAATCCGTTCGCGGCGGTGCTCAGGGCGATCTGCTGTGTCGCGTGGTGGTAGAAACGCCAGTGGGCCTGAATGACAAGCAGAAGCAATTGCTTAAAGAGTTGCAGGAAACTTTTGGCGGCCCTACGGGGGAAAAAAATAGCCCGCGTTCCAAAAGCTTCTTCGATGGCGTGAAAAAATTCTTTGATGATTTAACGCGTTAATTGCGTTTAATCACCTTATTAGCACAAGCCTGAACATCCTTGTTCAGGCTTTTTTCTGTCCCAATCTCACCCTTGAATAGAAACGCTATACTTTGTTTAGCATGTCCGGATTTGATTTATTTTGAGTATTATCTATATTGCTTTTTTCGATAAAAGAGGCTGACAGTGGATGGGATCGAAAGGTGCCAATAAGGGCTTTGATTATAATTTAATCAAGGTTCTTGACGCTGTCATTTCGGCAGGTAATGCCGTGAAGGCGGCGAAAAAATTGGCCATCACTCCCGCAGCGGTCTCTCTGGCATTAAGACGTCTGCAAAACTTCTATGAGCAAGAGCTGTTTGTCAGAAGCAAAGATGGTTTACTGCCAACGGCGAAAGCGATCGAAATCCACCATAGTTTTCGCCAGGCTATGTCGCTTGTCGATAATACCTTTCAGACTGCAAGCAAGGCCGATGATGCCCGGATTACGATCCTTGGAAGTGACTTCATCGAAAGCTATTACCTTTCCCAATTGTACGGTAGCGCGCTTTTCGAGCAGAGCGTTATCAACCATTTTTCGTCCCGCAACATTAGCCGCGATAAAGCTAAAGAGCTTTTACTGACGGCACAATGTGATTTATCGATCGGTTCTGAACCGTTGGTTGAGGCCGGACTCGATAATCAAGTTATTGATAGCTTTAGAAACTTTGTCTGTATTTGCGCCAAAGGCCATTTATTCAGCGAACTATCGCAGCTTTCTTTGCATCAGTTCTACTCTTCCCGCCATGCCATGTATCAACCCGGCATTTCCTCTCCTTCCATCATCACTGATAACGGATTATTTAAAGATGATGTTTATTACCGTGGTTCCCGAGCTATAGGCTATTGCAGCGACTCCATCACTGGAGTGGTTAGCATGGTAGAAAGAACCACATTAATTGCGCTATTGCCTTTAAAACTTGCGCTGTTTTATAAAAATCAGCGTAAATACGATATAAATTTCATTCAACCTCCACCTGAATTAATGTTTAAGTCCGTGCAGGTTTATGCTTCATGGAACAAAAACAGTAGAAATATATCAGCGATAAATGAAACGGTTTCCATGTTGCATACGCTGTCATCATTCCGACGGTAAGTTTCATCACCTTACCGTCATTGAGATGATGTGGTTAGTCTTGATGTTCTTTGATTACCTTTCCGCGACTCTGCCACTTACACTCCTGATGAATCTTTTTTAAACTTTAGTTATTCAGGAGCGATTATGTCTATACCTAATCATTTAGAAACAACGGAAGTTGTGCTACTGGAAGTGGAAATACTTCTGACCATTATCTCTATTGGCGCCTGGGGCGGTTTCGTCAGTTTCCTTCTTCGCAGGAATAAAGAAGAAGATGGCGAATCACATCAGGGGATTATGACCTGCCTGACGCAGGTGGTCATATCTTGCTTTACCAGTTTTCTCCTTAGCGCTATTGCTATCGAAAAAGGGTTTAGCTTTAACATGGTGCTGTTGGCCGCTGGTTTAGGCGGTGTATTTGCCGGCCCGATTTTAAAAATCCTCGGAGAGAAAGTTAAAAACGCGGTTGGCGGTACGAAACTCAAATAGTTTCATCGGGTAATAAAAGGCTCATCCATGAGTCTTTTATTATAAATTCAGCCGTACCAACTATGTCACTCGGTTTTTAATCCAGCCGTAAATAAACTCTTCATTTTTCCGGCGATTTTCGCAGATATCAAGATAATAAGCTCCCTGGCTGCAGTTGAGTGCTTTCACTAACACCGCTTCTCCTTCTTTACCTCGTCGCGACAAATAGGAATTTAGCGCATGTAAGGTTTGCGGGCCGATGCTGCCATCTGCTTTTATATCCGGGTAATACTGCTGCTCGCGATTCATCACGTTAAGCCAGCGCTGTAGCCACGTACAAGGGTGATGAGGACCAATATTCACGGCGGCATCGCAGAGTTCAAATGCCACCGCCCAGGAAAGTTGCGATACTTGTTCAAAGCCGGGTTTGATCCAGTAATCCGTTTCCAGCATCGCATAGGCTTCATTGTGAGAAAGTTCGCTCATCTTTCCTTGATAACCGTGCGCTCGCGCCGTTGCTTCAGTGATGCCCCAGTTAGTCTCACCGCCTTTATCCTTCGGGTTGGCGCTATAGCCGCCCTCCAGTCCGAGGATTCCATCAATAATTGGATTCATTTTATTCTCCCTGAATTAATGAATATGCATGTACATCATTGTACCTAGCGTGACCGAAAAGACGGTGGTCAGGGCCGCTAGCGTTTTACGGAAAAACTGCTTCCTGACTTTAGGTTTTTTGGGTTCGACTTTCTCAATGGTGATGTCCTTGTTGACCTGTAATCCCTGGCGCGGGATGGTAATGAAAAGATCGTTTATGCCCAGCGTTTTCAGGTCACGTCTGATTAAATACAGTATCTGCGTTAGATTGGCATCATTCACAAAATGACTTCTGCTACCCCACAGCTCATTGGTAATTTTCTGTCGTTCGATAATCTCCAGATGAGCGTTTTCAATAATGAAGCTAAGACATTTGGAACGCATCGCCGTCATTCGAATAACCTGCGAATTTGAGCTTGTTCTTAGTTCATATTTCTGTTCGTTGTAGATACAGTTGTTATTGATGAGATATGTTTTCATAACGTCGTCCTTTAGATTTGCACATCCTGATTGTCGCCGATGAATATATTGCACGAGAAATGGCTTAATCCATTTTTTGTCATCTGTTTTATTGTAGTGTTATTTGTTGAGGAGATTCTTGTCACATAATCTCACGTAAATTAAATGACGATTAATTACTACCTAAATAATATTTAATATGCTGTCTGTTTTTTGTCACTCCGGCCGGGAGATGGACCTCATTTGCCCAATGATGTCACGCTGATGTTTCCTGATAAGACATCATAAAAATAATTCTTTAACGCTGATGAATTGCTGAGATTTTGTGATTAGCCGATTCTTTGTGAGTCATGGATTATTGGTCTCGCAGAACGAACTGCGATAAATTTTAAACTTAAAAGGAAATTTAAAATGGCTACCAGCAAACTGATTAAAGGCGATACTCTTACCGAAACCAGCAACGCCGCTGATGGTTTTAACCCAGCAACTGAAGTTAGCAACTATAGCTATACTTCAGCGCGTGTCGCAAAGCCGGTCTATAACAAATATAAAGCAGCAACCACTAAGCCGAAGGTATTTGGCTATTATACCGACTGGTCTCAGTATGATGGTCGCCTGCAAGGGGACGATTCTAAAGATAACCGCGGTCGCGGCTACGACCTGACCAATATCTCACCGACTGCTTACGATAAAATTATTTTCGGCTTCGTTGGCGTGACCGGTTTCCATAAAAATGATGGCCAGTATCGTGACGTCGTGGCTGAAGGCGCGGAACAGTGCGGTAAAGTTAAGTACGAACCGACTTTCCTTGATCCATGGGGTGATTTCCAGTCTTACGTCAACGTTGGACATAGCGTTAGCGGCTGGGATGTTGATCCGAAGACCGTGACTCAAGAAAATTGTAAAGGTCTGCTTGGCGGTCTGCGCGATCTGCAGGCGAAAGCGAAACAGCAGGGCCATAACCTGGTGCTGTCCATGAGCATCGGCGGCTGGACCATGAGTAACGGCTTCCATGAAACCGCAGCGTCTGATTCCGCACGTAAAACCTTCGCCAAAGGCGTGGTGAAACTGTTCAAACAGTTCCCGATGTTCAGCGAAGTGGATATCGATTGGGAATATCCGAATGCCGAAGGCGCGGGCAACCCTTGCGGCCCGGAAGATGGCGAAAACTACGCCCTGCTTATTGGCGAACTGCGTAAGCAACTGGATTCCGCCAGCCTGAGCAATGTGAAAATCTCTATCGCCAGCTCCGCGGTCGTGAAGACCTTTGATTACTCCAACGTGAAAGCGCTGATTAAAGCAGGTCTGTACGGCATTAACCTGATGACCTATGACTTCTTTGGCACCCCGTGGGCGGAAAGCGTTGCTCATCACACTAACCTGAATGCGCTGGAAGAGGGCGGTTGGGGCGTCAACACTATCGTGGAACATCTGCTGTCTGAAGGTTTCCCTGCTGAAAATATCAACATTGGTTATGCCGGCTATACCCGTAATGGCCGTAACGTTGAGCTGGAGTCGCTGTCTCCGCTGAAAGGCACCTATAACCCGGGTAACGGCGATACCACCGGTACTTTCGAATCCGGCACTAATGAATGGTATGACGTGATCTACAACTACCTGGATCTGGAAAACCAGAAAGGCCGTAACGGTTTCAACGTCTACACCGACCAGGTCGCTGATGCTGACTACCTGTATAACCCGGAATCCAAGCTGTTCATGTCCCTGGATACCCCGCGTTCAGTAAAAGCAAAGGGCGAATATGCAGCAAGTCTGGGCCTGGGCGGTATGTTTACCTGGACTATCGATCAGGATAATGGCGTGTTGCTGAACGCAGCTCGTGAAGGCCTCGGTTATGAAATTGAGTCTGAAGTCATCGATATGGACCCGTTCTATTTCGAAGGCATCAACGTAGAAAAAGATGAATCCGAAGAAGACGATAAGACAACTGACGTCAATCATGCGCCAAAAGCCGCTATTGAGCTGCTGGTCGTCGGCGGTTCTACCGTTCAACTGTCTGGCGCGGGTTCTTCTGATGAAGATGATGATGAACTGAGCTACAGCTGGGGCGTGCCATCTGGAATTACCGTCGCGGATAAAGCCGCGGAAGTGATTGAGTTCGTGGTGCCTGAAGTGAGCGCGAAAACGACCCTCCAGTTCACTCTGTTTGTGCGTGACTGCTACAACGAACCTTCCACTCAGCAACGTTTTGTGCTGACTGCGGTTCCAGCATTAGCTGCTCAGGGCGAACCTGAACCGGCTGATGAAGAAGATGAAACTGACATTATTCCGGTTCCAGACGAAGATACTACACCGGCTGAAGATGACGCCTCTACCGATGATGCGGCAGACCAGGATGCGCCTCACGCGCTGTGGGATGCTAACACCGTATACGGCGCAAGCTGGGGTACCTTCGAAATTGTTAGCTGGAAAGGTCACAACTACCAGGTGAAATGGTGGTCCCAGGGCGACCAGCCTGACCTGAACTGCGGTCAGAGCGGCGCATGGACTGACTTAGGCGCTTACTGATACTTCTGCGCTTAACGAGGTATGGGCTCCATGACAAAGCCCCGGTTTTCCGGGGCTTTTTTCCACCAGGGAATGAGGAATCACGTTGATGACCGTTGTAATTAAAAATAGCCAGATTGATGTGAACAGCTGGTACCAAAAAGTCACTTTAACCTTCACAAACGAAAGTCACCGCGCGGTTGACCTGAACCAGGCGGCAATTAGCTTTACCGCCTCCGGTCATCCGGATCCGTGGGGCAATACGGGAGGCACGCTAAAAGGGGATCGTTCATTAACTTTGCGTGACACCGCCCAGGGAACCCTGGAGTTCAATGAAATCATCATCAACAACAGTAGTGAATTATTACTGCAGGCAGGGGAAAGCGGTACCCTGTTTTTTAGCCTGGCTGCCACCCAGGTACCGGTAAAAATGTCCACCTTTACGTTAACTCTGACGGACGACACCGCTGATGAAGTTGAACCTGAATCGCCTGTCGATGATACGATGACCGGCGCAGCACTGACCCTGGTATCCGGTGAGGTGAAAGCGTCCAGTTGGTATCAGCGCATTGCCTTGACGCTGACGAACCAGTATTCGCAGTCCGTCGATATTAACCAGTTGAAATTAGGCTTCACCGCGACCGCGCATCCCGATCCGTACAGTCCATTTAGCGGCACTATGCTGGGTAATCAGGCAGTGACGCTGACCAGCGACGGCGGTTGGCCGACAGAAAAAAATACCATCACAATCAATAACGACGGCGAGTACCTGTTGGCTTCCGGTAAATCGGCGGTGCTGGAATTTTATCTTTCGGCCACGCAAACACCCGTCGTACTTAGCGACCTCACGGCGACGCTGGCCCATGATCCTGGACGCCAGGGACAAATCATTGTGCAATTCCCGGCGCAGGCGCAGAGCACCTCGCTGAAGCCGGAGATCGAACTGCAGTATCCGGATGGCCGCCAGCAGCGCTTTGCCGGCGAATGGGGCGCTTCGCTGACCATTGGCGATCTGAGCGCAGGAAGCTACGGTATTACGGTACTGGAATTGTGTAACGACGAGATGAGAATTTCACCCGTTGCTGAAAGTTATACGTTGAAACTCTCGTCCGGTAACGCCGTTGAACGGTGCCAGATTGCTTATCAGCCAGCGGCGATCTTTGCCGCGATCGAGCTGCTGCTGGCGGATGATGAACTGGAAGGCGCGGAAGTCGTCGTTGAGCTGTGGTCGGAAGCAGGTGTACGCGAACGTACCCTGACGCTGATGGCGAACCAACCGCAGCGCGTCACTCGGCTATTAGCAAATCATCAATATGCTATTTGCCTGCAGCCGACCACGATGAACAATCAGTTACTGACGACCCCAGCTCAGCCTGCGGCATTCGTGCCGAGGGTCGGTGAGACGATGCAGGTGAACGTAGCATTACAAAAAACGCCCGTTGCGAGCGACACCTTTGTTGAGGTCGCGGTAACGGTATTAGGCTTACCGCAGGGCGCAGCTGCTCAACGCTATCGTTTCTGCTGCGGCAGTCATCAGTATAGTTTCGTGCTGCAAAGCGATACTCGACAGCAGAAAATGCCGCTGCGTTTCGCTGCCGGGGAATATAGCGTGCAGGTAGCAGATGTATACATCGCTGGTACGCCATGGCGCTGTGACGTCAGCGCGCCATTGCGTTTGCTGCAAAGCGTTAATAATGTCGCGCTTGAGTTTATCCAGGGCGTTCCGCTGCAGGTAAAAGGATGGCCGAATTATCTGGCACACGGCGGCGTGACGGTGAATGCAGCGGAGACTGTCGATCTTTATCGTGGCGTGCCGTTCAGCGCGCTGTTTAAATATGATGGTTTTGATGGCGGCGGCGATCCGATTCCGGCGGCGGAAGTGGACACTAACGGCGATGGCTTCCTTGATTATGCCTCACTACCGATCCATAAAACCGTGCCTTTGGTTCGCGAGATCGAGGCCGACGCCGGCCGTGCGGTGATGCCGGTGATGGTGGTCTATACCGCCAATGCCAGCGGCGGCAGCGCGGTATCGGACCTGCAGGACGAACAGCGTCTACGCAATCACTTTGGTAGCTTTATTACCCAGTGTCTGGCGGCGCAATCCTGGAAAGATGACCAGCATCCGGTTCCGGCAACCTTTGTCCTGAATCCAGACTTCCTTGGCGCCATGCAGCAGGAGCCTTATGGCTATACCGCGCTGCGTAAGGCCAATAGCGTACAGGTCAATGTCCAACTGGCGGCGGCGATTAATGCGCTTCCTTCGATGCCAGGGTTCAGCGCGCCGACGCTGCCGACTTTCAGCAACGATTTGTACGGCTACGTACAGGCGATTAACTATATCGTTCGCCAGTTCGCACCGGACATCGCGTTTGGCTGGCAGACCAACGTTTGGGCGACGGGCACGGCAGATTGGCTGCTGCGCGCCAATGCCGCACCGCGGGAACAAGGGGCGGCGATCGCTGACTTCATTAATGAACTGGGCGTGTACGGCGGCGACTATGCGCCAGATTTTATCGTATTTGATAAATTCGAACGCGACTGCTTCAGCCCGGATGCCTTAGCCCACTACGGCTGGAACGCTACCTGCTGGTTTAACTATCTGGGCATGGTGAAGGAGGTCGCCAGAGCGTTGCAGAAACCGGCGATGTTGTGGCAGATCCCCGGCGGCCATATGCCGACAGTGGCGGAAGGGACCAGTAAAATTGCGGCGGCGCATTTTGCGTCAGGTGGCACTTTCTTCATGGGGGATTCGCGGATTGGCAGCGATATCAACGCCATTACCCCAACGCTGCTAAATACCGCGATGAACAGCACGACCTATGGCGTCGCGACGGTGGGTGATTTTCTGCGCCGCGATGGCGGATATGATTGGAGCCAGATGCAGGCGTTAACTCTGCCGGACTATAACGTTTTTGCCGTGCTGTGGGGCGGCGGTTCGACCGTCAGTATCACCACTATTCATTCCAACGGTGAAGATGGCGGTTGGTTGTCAGAGAAAATGGCGGAGTACTACGCAGCGCCCCGCTACTTTAGTTAATTTCCTCTATTTCATGTAGCGTTAAGGTGGTGATTCAGAAGAGGTACTATTCTGGATCGCCGCCTTTTCACTTTCTTGTTATATCATAAAAAATAATTTCATTTGTAATAGTGTGCGATGTTAAAAATAGTTATTGATATTTTGAGATCTTTGTTGGTTATTTGTTTGAGAATTACCTTATTCAATAAATGATTGATTATTTGTGCTTTCATCATACATTTATTCTATATTTAGTATTTATTTATTATTAATTGAAGGCTAACTAATGTGCGTATATCTTTATTTCTCATATGATTATGGATATTTAATGAAGATATAATGAAATTAACTAGTTTCGAAAATGATAATGAGAATGTCTTGCACTCATATATTTTCTCTCAGCAGGCTAAACCCCATGCTGCGATTGATGCCTTATTTTCTGCACTCCTGCCATTTGGCAAGCCTTTCATCGTGCAGCCGGGTGAAGAATTTTCGCTGTATACAGAGCAGAGCACCCGAATTGTGTTACTGGAGTCCGGGATCTTCTCTATTTGCCGCAGCGACAGAGGGTTGAATGTGCTATCGGTCTTTGCCCCTTCGCTTGCAGGGCTGATAGATAGCTATGGCGTGACATACGATGTTCCCACCCGCCCGGAGCATTTTTTGATTGCTGAAACAGAATGCCGTGGTCGTGCGGTCTCGCTGGCGGATTTTATTAAAGTGACGGATGAGTGCAATCTTTGGCACGACGTTGCCCGTTTCCTTGCCTATCGTCTGATGGTGATGAACGTTCGCGACCGGGAGCTGGTTGGCGTTGATTCTTATCTTAAGGTTCGCGCGTTATTAATCGAAATTGCCGCCTACAACGACGAATATCGCCAGAGCATCAATGTTCTCAATTTTATTCAACGGCGTACTGGAATATCGAGGAGTCGTACCATGAAGCTTCTTTCGGAATTGCGAAAAGGCGGTTATATCAATATTGATGGTGGACGTCTGTTAGGGGTTAAAAAACTGCCGTTGGCTTACTAATGGCTGAATCTAAATAACAGTTACAATGATTTATTTACTGTAAAAACAGTTAGTTAATGGCGGTCCTATAAAAACAGTCCCTGCCGATTGCAACTCTCTGGCCAATTTATAATAATTAAATAACGGCAGAAATTAATTATCGCTCGGCGCTTATAAATCAGCGCGGGATTGCTATTCATTGAATATAGTATTTCTGTACGCTACAACTTTTAACGTTTTTTGCGCCCGGTACCAACAAGAGAGCTCTGTGAAGAGCGCTCGGTACTAAAATTCGTTATTAACTTATTTTCGACTTGTGTATTTAAAAGGTTATTTATGAAAAAACATCTTTTAGCGATGGTAATGACAGCCATGGCTGCAGGGGGGATGACCTGCGCGGCAAATGCGGATACCTCAACGGTCTCCGGCGGTACGGTGAATTTTACCGGACAGGTTGTGAATGCCGCATGCTCCGTTTCAGCTGACTCTATCGATCAGACGGTTACCCTGAGCCAGGTCCGCACCAGCAAGCTGACGGCTGCCGGTATGGTCGCTAATCAGAAAGAAGATTTCTCGATCAAACTGGAAGATTGCGACACCACCGTTAGCCAGAATGCGGCGGTCATTTTTAATGGTCAGCAGGACAGTTCACTTGCCGGCTCGCTGGCGAATACCGCTGGCGCGGGTTCGGCGACAAATGTTGCGCTGCAGTTGTACGGCCCGGATGGACAGGTTCTGAACATCGGCGACACCTCCGGTGCGATCACTCTGATTAATGGCGAAAACACCGTACCGCTGAGCGTTGATTATGTCGCTACCGGCGCGGCGACTGCAGGTAATGTCGCAGCGACCGCGACCTTCAGCATGGTCTATTCCTGATTGGTATCCGCATCTCCTCCGTTGTTGGCAGCGGAGGGATGCATTTCATCTCCTCCGTGGTTATCAAAAAAATGAGTACGCGAATTACCCCGATTTTATTTTCGTTATTGCTGCTGGCGGCGCTGGGAGTAACTCAGTTGGCCTATGCAGGCGGTATTGCGCTGGGTTCGACCCGGGTTATTTATCCGCAGGGTGATAAGCAGGTCTCTCTGCCGATAATAAACTCCTCCAGCAATAATGTATTTTTAATCCAATCGTGGGTGGCGAATGCCGATGGCGGCCGAAGCGTTGATTTTGTTGTTACCCCGCCGTTGTTCGTCATTCAGCCGGGAAAAGAAAATCTGCTGCGTATTATGTACGTTGGCCCCTCCCTGCCGACAGATCGCGAAAGCGTTTTTTATCTCAACAGTAAAGCCATTCCCTCGGTTAATAAAAGCAAGCTGGCGGCGAATTCGCTGCAAATCGCCACCCAAAGCGTCATTAAACTGTTTATTCGCCCCAAACACTTACCGGTTGCCTCGGTAGATGCTCCGGCAATGTTACGCTGTCAGCGTGCCGACGATCGCCTGACCATCGTCAATCCATCTCCCTATTATGTCTCGCTGGTTGATATTCATGTCGGCGGGCAGAAGTTAGCCAATTCAATGGTCCCGCCGAAAAGCGAGATAACGTTGCAAGGCGGCGTAGGGCAGGTGACTTTCCAGTCGATTAACGATTTCGGCGCCACCACGCCGCTGCAAACCTGTTTGAGTCATTGATATTGTGTTGAAACTCGATGTCGCCGCTCGCCAGTTGACGGTGGGTAGACTTCCGGCGCTTATCAGCCTGGCTCTGATCTCGGCAAGCCTATGCACGCTGCCGCGTAGCTGGGCCGAAAACTATTTTAACCCGGCTTTTTTATCTGACGATCCGTCGAAGATCGCCGATCTTTCCCACTTTGAGGATAATGGCCAGGCACCGGGGGTTTATCGGGTCGATGTCTATCTTAATGGCGCATTGTTGACGACGCGCGATATTGCTTTTCGCGCGAACCAGCAGTCTGCCGATGGATCAGGCCTTCGCGCCTGCCTGACACCTGAGATGCTCAACGGCATGAATGTGAATATCAGCGCATTTCCGCAGTTGGCGAAGGCCGCTGCGGGCGACTGCGTCGATCTTGCTGCTGCGATCCCTGCGGCTTCCAGCGTTTTTGACTTTAGCCAGCAGCGTCTCAATATCAGTATTCCGCAGGCGGCGCTAAACAACCAGGCGCGGGGCTATATTCCGCCACAAAACTGGGATGAAGGTATCAATGCGTTGTTGCTCAACTATACGTTTACCGGCGCGAATAGCCGGGACCGCAGCGTTGGCGGCGGCAATAGCGATAGTTATTTCCTCGGCCTCAATAGCGGATTAAATCTTGGCGCCTGGCGTTTACGTGATTACTCGACATGGAACTACAACAGCGATAATCAGCAACATAAAAGCGACTGGCAGCACATCAGCACCTACGTTGAACGTGATGTGGCGGCGCTGAAAGGCGAGTTGACGGCGGGCGATAGCTACACCCCCGCGGGCGTTTTCGACAGCCTGCCGTTTCGTGGGCTACAGCTGGCGTCTGACGACAATATGCTGCCGGACAGCATGAAAGGCTTCGCGCCGACTATCCACGGCATCGCCAAAAGCAACGCTCAGGTGACGATACGTCAGAACGGCTACACCATCGACCAGCGCTATGTACCGCCTGGCGCATTCACCATCGACGATCTCTATCCGACCTCCTCCAGCGGCGATCTCAACGTCGAGATCAAGGAGTCCGACGGCAGCATCTCCAGCTATAACGTGCCTTATGCCGCCGTACCGGTTCTGCAACGCGAGGGGCGGGTGAAATATGCCGCCACCGCGGCGACCTATCGCGGTGATAGCAGCCAGAAACGAGAGGTGAGTTTCGGCCAGGCGACCCTGATGTGGGGGTTGCCGCATGGCTTTACGCTGTACGGCGGAACGCAGTTTTCCTCCGATTACCGCGCCCTGGCGCTGGGCACTGGAGCTAACTTCGGCGACTGGGGGGCGATTTCCGTCGATCTTACGCAAGCCTACAGTACGCTGGCGGATGAGAGCGAACATCAGGGGCAATCGCTGCGCTTTTTATATGCCAAATCCTTAAACGACCTGGGCACCCATTTTCAATTGTTGGGGTATCGCTACTCAACCTCTGGTTTTTATACCCTTGATGATACCGCGTGGAAGCGGATGTCAGGCTATAACGACCCGCAGGAGGATGACGGCGATCGCGATACTGGCGATGACTACAACCTGTATTACACCAAACGCGGCAAGGTACAGATCAACCTCTCTCAACAGTTCGGTCATTTTGGCTCACTGTACGTCACCGGTAGCCAACAGAGTTATTGGCACACCGATGAAACCAATAATAAATTGCTACAAATTGGCTACAGCGACACGCTGGCCGGGATCTCGTGGAGCCTGTCATATAGCAGCAGCAGCACGCCCGGCGAGGAGGAACGCGACCAGGCGCTGGCGCTCAATATCTCATTACCGCTCAGCCAGTGGCTTTCTCACGGCGACGATATTACCCAGCGGCGTCATAACGTTTATGCGACGTTCTCCACCAGTAGCGATGGCCACGGCGGCGTAACGCAGAATAGCGGTATCAGCGGCACGTTGTTGGATCAAAACAACCTGAGCTACAGCGTTCAGCAGGGATACCAGAATCGGGGCGTTGGCGAGAGCGGTTCCGCCAGCCTGGAATACGATGGCGCGAAGGGCAATCTGAATGTCGGCTACAACAACAGCAATCATGGCGATTATCGGCAACTGAATTATGGCCTCAGCGGCGGAATAGTCGCGCATGCCCATGGCTTGACGCTCAGCCAGCCGCTGGGCGATACCAATGTCCTTATTGCCGTGCCGGGGGCAGGAAACGTCAATATTGAAGATCAGCCGGGGATCCACACCGATAGCCGCGGCTACGCGGTGGTGCCGTATGCCACTACCTATCGCCAGAACCGTATGGCGCTGGACGTCAACTCGCTAAAAGACGATGTCGATATTGATGATGCGGTGATCAATGTCGTTCCCACCCAAGGCGCGCTGGTGCTGGCCAACTTTACGGCACGGGTTGGCGAGCGAGCGCTGTTGACGTTAAGCCGTTACGGGAAACCGCTGCCGTTTGGCGCCACGGTTTCCATTGCTGGCTCGCCTGAAGAAGGCATCGTCGGCGACGACGGGGAAGTGTATCTCTCAGGCCTTAGCCCGCAGGGTACGCTGAAAGCACAATGGGGACAGCATCCTGACCAACAATGTCTCACTCATTATCATCTCCCTGACGTTAGCCAGTCTTTGGCGCGTCAGCATCTGGAATGTCGCTAAATGAAGCCTGTCTCTTTTCTTGTGCTGTTAATGGGGCTGCTGCTGGCCCGCGGTAGTCTGGCGGCCGTTTGCCAGAACACCAATGGCTCGCCTGCAACGGTCGATTATGACCTGACGACGACGCTAACGGCGGCGCAGAATCAGGCCGGTACGACCACGCAACTTAGTAAAAACCAGGATGTGAACGTGCAGGCGGTTTGTCCCGCCGGCTCTTCGGATTCGGGGCGGACGTATCGTTCGTATGTCGCTTCTTCATCGATAGTGGAAACCAACGGCGACTGGAAATATATGCAGCTGGATGGCACCTATCTTGAAGGAGCAATGCGCATTGAAGATTCGGCGGCCGGGGAATTTTATCCACCAATGGATTATGTCTATATGGGCTATGACGCCAACGTTAACAATGGCTCGCCTTTTCCGGTACATGATTCGAATCTGGTATTCCAGCTTAAGGTTGTGAAGCCATTTATTGGCACGGTAAATATCGAGCCGAAGACCATGTTTAATGTCTATGTCACTACCACTGGCGACGATCCACTGAGTAATGTGGTGTACAGCATTGTCTACAGCGGCAGTGTGACAGTGCCGCAAAGCTGCGAAATTAACGCCGGGCAAACCATTCTTGTGGATTTTGGCTCGCTGTACAGCGGCGGCTTCAATCGCGCCGGGGAAAAACCGAGCGGTGTCCGTAAGAAAAGATTCACCGTGCCGGTGAAGTGCAGTGGGGTGGATTCACAGGTCAACTTAAGTCTGCGGTTGATAGCCACCGCCGATAGCCACTTAAGCCAGGCCATTGCCTCTGACAATCCTGATGTTGGCGTGGTGGTTGAGAGCAGCGACGGCGCGGTATTAACGCCGAATGACGCCAGCAGCGTCGAGCCTTTCACGACGGATGAATACGGACGCGCGACTATTTCCCTACAGGCGTATCCAGTCAGTACCACCGGCCAGACGCCGGCGGAGGGGGCCTTCACCGCGCTGGCTAACTTACGGGTGGATTTCGACTAAATGCGCCTGATTCGTTACTTCTTCTTATTCATCCTGCTATGCGGCAACGGTTGCTATGCCGACGATAGCGGTTACAACCTGGAATTCACCGGGACCATTGTCGCGCAAACCTGCGATGTCGAAATTTCCAGCCTCAGCCAGAGTATCGATTTAGGTCAGTTCTCAGTGGCAGATTTTCCCTCTACCGGTACGACGACGAAGTTCAAGCCGTTCAACATCAACCTGAAAAACTGCTCGCGCGGTATTACCGGCAGCAAAATCTGGTTTACCGGTACCGCCGACAGCGACAATCCGGCGCTGCTGGCATTGAGCGATACCGGCATGGGTAGCGAAAAAATGCTGGCAAGCGGCGTTGGCGTGGAGATCCTTGATGAGGACCAGGATGCCGTCAGCATCAATAACACCAGTTCGGTGGTCTACCCGCTGAAAACGGGCCGCAATACCTTATCGTTCTATATCCGCTACAAATCTACCCGGCCAACCGTGACCTCAGGCAATGCGACGGCGGTGATGTGTTTCGACCTGCAATATGAATAGGCGCGCGGCAATGATTAAAAAACTGTACCTCTGCTGGGGGCTGGCTCTGGCGGCAAGCGGTGCGCTGGCCCATGACGGCCGGGTCTACGTCACCGGAACCATTACCGACAACACCTGCACGCTGTCGCCGGATTCCGAGAACATTCAGGTCGATATGGGAACCGTTAGCAACCGCCAGTTTTATCAGGCAGGCGCCGGCGCGGAGTGGCAGCCTTTTTCGATCACGCTACAAAATTGCGGCAGCACCGCCAGCGGCGTAACGGTGAGCTTTAGCGGTACCAGCGATCCGCAAGATGGCGATTTGTTCGCGGTGAATACCGGAGCGGATACCGCAAGCGGTATAGGAATTGCGCTCTATGACAAGAATAAACAGCAAATCGCGCCGGGGGCGCAGAGCGATGTGCTGGCGCTAACCGCGGGCGCTGCGTCCGAACGTTTACAGTTTTATGCCCGCTATGTGGCTGATGGCGCCCCGGTGGCGCCGGGGGCTGCCGATGCTTCCGCGACTTTCGTACTGAGTTATGAATAGAAGACTTTTCTACTGGCCAGGGCTCTGGCTGCTGCCCGTAGCAATAAGCCATGCAGGCGTGGTGATTGGCGGCACGCGCTTTATTTATCACGCCGAGCGGACGACGCTGAGCGTTCCGCTGCGCAATACCTCGGACAGTGACTGGCTGGTGGATAGCCACGTGCTGAGCGGTGGACGCTGGCCCGGCGCCGATAATTTGTCGTCCCATAAACCGCCATTCGCGGTGACGCCGCCGCTATTTTTATTGCGCGCAGGCCAGGAGAACACACTGCGTGTCGCATGGAGCGGCGAGGCGCTGGCGCGGGACCGTGAAAGCTTGTTTACGCTGAGCATTGCCGCTATTCCATCGGGAAAAACCGGCGCCAATAGTGTGCAGATGGCATTTCGCTCGGCGTTAAAACTGATTTATCGACCTGTGGGGCTAATCGGCGATCCGCAGCAGGCCTATCGTCATCTGGTCTGGAACTTAACGGCGGATGGGCTGACGGTACGTAATCCAGGTCCCTATTACGTCACCCTCTTTTCAACCCGCGTCAACGGGTCGCCGATCGACGCTGCCGGCGTGGTCGCGCCGTTTTCTACCCGCCGCACAGAGTGGTGTCGACAAACGACGCGCTGCGCCGTGCGTTGGCAAAGCCTCAACGATGCCGGGGGCGTAATGCCGCCGGTCACGGCAACTGCGCAACGGTGATGACGATTTTATTCCGCCCCTGTGGGCATCCCCTGAACTTGATAATGAGAACTCAATAATGCGCAAACTTTCCTGTAAATCGGCGGCGTGGCTAGCGCTTGGCGGCATCATCTCTTTTTCCACGTTGGCGGCGAAGACCGACCCGGCGATAGGTGATATTGGGCCGACCGCTGAGGCGTATATCGCCAGCCATCCGGATAAAGTTGGCGAAGCGGTAGCGACCTATCTGGCGGATCATCCCGAATTCCTGATTGCCGCCAGCGAAACGCTACATCAGCGCCAGCAGGTTGCCCAGAAGCAGGCTTATGTGCAGCTGGCGCTGCAGTACCGCTCTGAGCTGCTGAGCGACAGCTCTCCCTCCGTTGGCCCGGCGGATGCTAAAGCGGCGGTGGTGATGTTTTTTGACTACCAGTGTTCCTGGTGCAGCAAGATGTCGCCCGTGGTGGAAGCGATGGTGAAATCGAATCCTGATACACGTTTTATCTTTAAAGAGTTTCCGATCTTTTCATCCCGCTGGCCGGTGTCTGGTTTGGCGGCGAGAATCGGCGAACAGGTGTGGCTGAACGATGGCGGGGCAAAGTATTTGGCCTGGCATAATGCCCTGTACGCCACGGGTAAAGTGGAGGGACAGCTCACCGAGCAGGATGTTTACGCGCTGGCGTCGCACTATCTCACCCAGCCGCAGATTAGGGCGGTTAAAACTGCCCAGCAGAGCGGGGCGGTACATGATGCGCTGCTGAGCAATCAGGCGCTGGCGCAGCATATGAACTTTTCCGGAACCCCGGCTTTTGTGGTGATGCCGCAGGCAGCGGCTCCGGATGCCGGGCGTATCTCGGTAGTGCCGGGCAGCACGTCGCAGGATGCGTTGCAGATGGCAATTCAGAAAGCTAAAGGTTAAGTCTCAGCGACCGGGGCGCTGTACCCGGTTATCAGCTTCCTCAGACCGAGGATTTGGCGTATGCAATTCAAGAAAGGCTGGTTAGGGCTGGCGGCCATTTCACTGTTCACAATTGGCGGCGCGCGGGCTCACACTGCCGGTAATATCCAATTTTTTGGCAATGTAGTTACTGAAAGTTGCTGGAACGAAACGGAAAGTAGCGAGATTTTGTGCCAGCGCGCCGATCGCATCGAACGCCACGTGATTGTGGAAAATATCACCACTTCGCTGGCTTCGGCTTACGCAACGGTGGAGAAAAGTTATCTCGATGCCGACAAGCAGCTCACTCTGCTGCGGGTGGTCTATGATTAACGGATGTCGATAAGGATCGGAAAAAGCGATCTTAATGGCAATTTAAATCTGTTTTTTTCGATGTGTTGGCGGCTGTATCATACTTTTATCGAGTTATTGACCAATAAGGTGAGAGTAAAAGTGAAACATCTGCAACGATTTTTCAGTAGCGATGCTTCCGGGGGCATTATTCTAATCTGCGCCGCCGCACTGGCGATGATTATGGCCAATAGCAGCGTCACCAGCGGTCTGTATCATGCTTTTTTAGATACCCCGGTACAGCTGCGCGTCGGCGCGCTGGAAATTAACAAAAACATGCTGTTGTGGATCAACGATGCGCTAATGGCGGTGTTTTTCCTGTTAATTGGCCTGGAGGTGAAGCGTGAGATGATCCAGGGGGCGCTCGCCAGCCGTCGTCAGGCGGTGTTCCCGGTAGTTGCCGCGATTGGCGGCATGGTGGTGCCGGCGCTTATCTATTTAGCCTTCAATGCCCAGGATCCTGTTGCGCGGGAAGGGTGGGCTATCCCGGCGGCGACCGATATCGCCTTTGCGCTTGGCGTTTTGGCGCTATTAGGCAACCGGGTACCAACGGCGTTGAAAATTTTCCTGATGGCGCTGGCTATTATTGATGACCTCGGGGCGATTGTGATTATCGCGCTGTTTTATACCAACGATCTGTCGGTACTGTCGTTGGCCGTCGCCGCTGGCGCGATTGTGGTACTGGCGGCGCTCAATCTCTGCGGCGTGCGGCGCACCGGTATCTATATCCTGGTTGGCGCGGTGCTGTGGACGGCAGTACTGAAATCCGGCGTACATGCGACCCTGGCGGGGGTTATCGTCGGCTTTATGATCCCGTTGAAGGAGCAGAATGGTAAATCGCCAGCGAAGCAGCTTGAGCATGTGCTGCATCCGTGGGTTGCGTTTCTAATCCTGCCGCTGTTCGCTTTTGCCAATGCCGGGGTTTCGCTGCAGGGCGTCACGTTCGCAGGGCTGACTTCGCTGCTGCCTCTGGGGATTATTGCCGGGCTGTTTGTCGGTAAGCCGCTTGGCATTAGCCTGTTCTGCTGGCTGGCGCTGAAGTTTAAGTGGGCCTCGTTGCCGCCAGGAACCCGCTTCCCGCAGATTATGGCGGTCGGCGTACTGTGCGGAATCGGCTTCACCATGTCGATTTTCATCGCCACGCTCGCCTTCAGTAGCGTTGACCCCGGATTGATCAACTGGGCCAAGCTGGGCATTCTGATAGGGTCGATTCTGTCAGCCATCATTGGCTACATGATTCTGCGTAAGCGCGTAACGGATCCTCACAGCGTGTAACATCATCGGGAGAGCCTGCGGGCTCTCCGGGGCATATCAGGGAGAGAAGCATGTCGCATATCAATTACAACCATTTGTACTACTTCTGGCACGTCTATCGGGAAGGCTCGGTCGTCGGCGCCGCCGAGGCGCTGTATCTGACGCCGCAGACGATTACCGGGCAGATTAAGGCGCTGGAAGAACGATTACAGGGCAAACTCTTTAAACGTAAAGGACGAGGCCTGGAACCCAGTGAGCTGGGAGAGCTGGTGTTTCGCTACGCGGATCGCATGTTCACCCTGAGCCAGGAGATGCTCGATATCGTCAATTATCGCAAAGAGTCGAACCTGCTGTTTGATGTCGGCGTCGCCGATGCGCTATCCAAGCGGCTGGTGAGCGGCGTTCTGGATGCGGCGGTAGTAGAAGATGAACAAATTCACCTGCGCTGTTTTGAATCCACCCACGAGATGCTGCTGGAGCAACTGAGCCAGCATAAGCTGGATATGATTATCTCGGATTGCCCGATTGATTCAACCCAGCAGGAAGGGCTGTTCTCGGTGAAAATCGGTGAATGCGGGGTGAGCTTCTGGTGTATGAATCCGCCGCCGGAAAAACCGTTTCCCGCCTGTCTTGAGGAACGTCGTCTGCTCATTCCCGGTCGCCGTTCCATGCTCGGGCGCAAATTGCTGAACTGGTTTAATTCGCAGGGGCTGCAGGTGGAAATTCTCGGCGAGTTCGACGATGCGGCGCTTATGAAAGCCTTCGGCGCGGCGCATAATGCGATTTTTGTGGCGCCAACCCTCTATGCTCACGATTTCTATGCCGATGAGTCGATTGTTGAAATTGGCCGCATGGAAAACGTGATGGAGGAGTATCACGCTATTTTTGCCGAGCGAATGATTCAGCATCCCGCGGTACAGCGTATCTGCAACCGCGATTATTCCTCGCTGTTTGCGCAGCCGCAAAACTAAGTACCGGCAAACAACAGACATAAAAAAACCCGCTTTCGCGGGTTTTTTTAACAAAGTTCAGCAAGCGGGCGATTAAGCCAGTTTGTTGATCTGTGCAGTCAGGTTTGCTTTATGACGCGCAGCTTTGTTTTTGTGGATCAGACCTTTAGCAGCCTGACGGTCCACGATTGGTTGCATTTCGTTAAATGCTTTCTGTGCAGCAGCTTTGTCGCCAGCTTCGATAGCTGCGTATACTTTCTTGATGAAAGTACGCATCATAGAGCGACGGCTTGCGTTGTGCTTGCGAGCCTTTTCAGACTGAACGGCGCGCTTCTTAGCTGATTTGATATTAGCCAAGGTCCAACTCCCAAATGTGTTCTATATGGACAATTCAAAGGCCGAGGAATATGCCCGTTTAGCCTTCTTTTGTCAATGGATTTGTGCAAATAAGCGCCGTTTAAGATAACGAGGCTTCATTACGTAGTGATGGCGCAAGATTCTACCAGCTTGTTGTAGTCGAATACAGTCTTTCCACCATAAAAATCGACGGCTGCGTATAGTTTTTCCTGCATTATTACGCTGAGTGAATGAATTAGCAGGATCTTTCGTAATCGAGGTGCAATCGCTGGTTAACGTCGCCTGTTGTACAAGGTATACTCGGACGATTTTCACTGTTTTGAGCCAGACATGAAGCTGATACGCGGCATACATAATCTCAGTCAGGCCCCGCACGGGTGCGTGCTGACCATTGGAAATTTCGACGGCGTGCATCGCGGGCATCAGGCGCTGCTGCAGCGCCTGCGCGCAGAGGGCCGCCAGCTCGGTCTGCCGGTTGTGGTGATGATTTTTGAGCCGCAGCCGCTGGAGCTGTTTGCCGCCGATAAAGCGCCGGCGCGGATCACGCGGCTGCGTGAGAAGCTTGGCTACCTGGCGGAAAGCGGTGTCGACTACGTGCTGTGTGTCCGTTTCGACCGGCGTTTCGCCGCGCTGACGGCGCAAGATTTCATCAGCGAACTGCTGGTGCGTCAGCTGGGCGTGCGGTTCCTTGCCGTCGGCGATGATTTCCGCTTTGGCGCTGGTCGTCAGGGGGATTTCTTGTTATTACAGAAGGCCGGGGCGGAGTACGGTTTTGACGTCACCAGTACCCAGACCTTCTGCGAAGGCGGCGTGCGTATTAGCAGCACCGCGGTGCGTCAGGCGCTGGCCGACGATGACCTCGCGCAGGCGGAAAACCTGCTGGGGCATCCGTTTACCATCTCTGGTCGCGTCGTCCACGGCGATGAGCTGGGGCGCACCATAGGTTTCCCGACGGCGAACTTACCGCTGCGTCGTCAGGTTTCCCCGGTTAAAGGGGTCTTTGCGGTAGAAGTGACAGGGCTCGGCGATAAGCCATTACCCGGCGTCGCCAACATTGGCACTCGTCCAACGGTCTCCGGCGTGCGACAGCAGCTGGAAGTTCACCTTCTGGACGTTGTAATGGACCTCTACGGTCGCCATATAGATGTAATACTGCGTAAAAAAATACGTAACGAGCAGCGTTTTGCGTCGCTGGATGAGCTAAAAGCGCAAATCGCACGAGATGAGTTAACGGCCCGCGAGTACTTTGGGCTCACCAGGCAGGGATAATCCTACTGGTATTTATCAAACCGAAATAACGGAACCGAGAATCTGATGAGTGACTATAAATCCACCCTGAATTTGCCGGAAACAGGGTTCCCGATGCGTGGCGACCTCGCCAAACGCGAGCCGGGAATGCTGGCGCGTTGGACCGATGATGACCTGTACGGCATCATCCGTGCGGCGAAAAAAGGCAAAAAAACCTTCATTCTGCATGATGGCCCTCCTTATGCGAATGGCAGCATTCATATTGGTCACTCGGTTAACAAGATTCTGAAAGACATTATCGTTAAGTCCAAAGGACTGACGGGTTTTGACTCGCCGTACGTTCCGGGTTGGGACTGCCACGGTTTGCCGATCGAACTGAAAGTCGAGCAGCAATACGGCAAGCCGGGTGAGAAATTCACCGCCGCAGAATTCCGCGCCAAGTGCCGTGAATATGCCGCCGAGCAGATCGACGGCCAGCGTAAAGACTTTATCCGCCTGGGCGTGCTGGGAGACTGGTCGCGTCCGTACCTGACCATGGACTTCAAAACTGAAGCCAATATCATCCGCGCGCTGGGTAAAATCATCGGCAACGGTCATCTGCATAAAGGCGCTAAGCCGGTGCACTGGTGCGTTGACTGCCGTTCCGCGCTGGCGGAAGCGGAAGTTGAGTACTATGACAAAACGTCTCCGTCTATCGATGTGGCGTTCCACGCGGTAGATAAAGCCGCCGTGCTGGCGAAGTTCGGCGTAGCCGACATTAACGGCCCGGTTTCTCTGGTTATCTGGACCACCACGCCGTGGACCCTGCCGGCCAACCGCGCTATCTCTCTGTCTCCTGAGTTCGACTATGCGCTGGTGCAGGTTGACGGCCAGGCGCTGATCCTGGCGAAAGACCTGGTTGAAAGCGTGATGCAGCGCATTGGCGTGGCGGATTACACCATCCTGGCGGCGGTACAGGGTTCCGAGCTTGAACTGATGCGCTTTAAGCATCCGTTCCTCGATTTCGATGTGCCGGCGATCCTTGGCGACCACGTGACGCTGGATGCGGGTACCGGCGCGGTACATACCGCCGGCGGCCACGGCCCGGACGACTACACTATCAGCCAGAAATACGGTCTGGAAATCGCCAACCCGGTTGGCCCGGACGGTTCTTATCTGCCGGGGACTTACCCGTCTCTCGACGGTATCAACGTCTTCAAAGCCAACGACATTATCGTTGAGATGCTGCGTGACAGCGGCGCGCTGCTGCACGTGGAAAAAATGCAGCACAGCTATCCGTGCTGCTGGCGCCACAAATCGCCGATCATCTTCCGCGCTACCCCGCAGTGGTTCGTCAGCATGGATCAAAAAGGCCTGCGCGCGCAGTCTCTGAAAGAGATCAAAGGCGTGCAGTGGATCCCGGACTGGGGCCAGGCACGTATCGAATCGATGGTGGCCAACCGTCCTGACTGGTGTATCTCCCGTCAGCGTACCTGGGGCGTGCCGATGTCGCTGTTCGTGCATAAAGAAACCCACGAGCTGCACCCGCGTACCCTCGAACTGATGGAAGAAGTGGCGAAACGCGTTGAAGTTGACGGCATCCAGGCGTGGTGGGATCTCGATTCCCGCGACATCCTTGGCGATGACGCTGACAGCTACGAAAAAGTGCCGGATACCCTCGATGTGTGGTTTGACTCAGGATCAACCCACTCTTCCGTGGTTGATGTACGTCCGGAATTCGCTGGTCACGCCGCGGACATGTATCTGGAAGGCTCCGATCAGCATCGCGGCTGGTTCATGTCTTCACTGATGATCTCCACGGCGATGAAAGGCAAAGCGCCATATCGTCAGGTACTGACCCACGGCTTCACCGTCGACGGTCAGGGCCGCAAAATGTCCAAGTCTATCGGTAACACCGTTAGCCCGCAGGACGTGATGAACAAACTGGGCGCCGATATTCTGCGCCTGTGGGTGGCTTCCACCGACTATACCGGCGAAATGGCGGTCTCCGATGAGATCCTCAAACGCGCCGCGGACAGCTATCGTCGTATCCGTAATACCGCGCGCTTCCTGCTGGCGAACCTTAACGGTTTCGATCCGGCAAAAGATATGGTTAAACCGGAAGAGATGGTCGTTCTGGACCGCTGGGCGGTCGGCTGCGCGCAGGCGGCTCAGGAAGATATCCTCAAAGCCTACGAATCCTACGACTTCCACGAAGTGGTGCAGCGCCTGATGCGCTTCTGCTCCATCGAAATGGGCTCGTTCTATCTCGACATCATCAAAGACCGCCAGTACACCGCGAAAGCGGACAGCGTGGCGCGTCGCAGCTGCCAGACCGCGCTGTTCCATATCGTGGAAGCGCTGGTGCGCTGGATGGCGCCGATCATGTCCTTCACCGCGGACGAAATCTGGGGCTATCTGCCGGGCGAGCGTGAAAAATACGTCTTCACCGGCGAGTGGTATGAAGGCCTGTTCGGCCTGGCCGACGACGAAGCGATGAACGACGATTTCTGGGATGAACTGCTGAAAGTGCGCGGCGAAGTCAATAAGGTGATCGAACAGGCGCGTGCTGATAAGAAAGTCGGTGGTTCTCTGGAAGCGGCGGTTACGCTGTATGCCGATGCTGAGCTGGCGGCCAAGCTCAACGCGCTGGGCGAAGAATTACGATTTGTCCTGTTGACCTCCGGCGCTAACGTTGCCGATTATGCACAGGCGCCGGCTGATGCCTGGCAGAGCGATCTGCTGAAAGGGCTGAAAGTGGTCCTGAGCAAAGCCGAGGGCGAGAAGTGCCCACGCTGCTGGCATTACACCAGCGATGTCGGCAAGGTGGCGGAACACGCAGAAATCTGCGGTCGCTGTGTCAGTAACGTCGCCGGTGACGGCGAGCAACGTAAATTCGCCTGATGAGTAAATCGATCTGTTCAACGGGGCTACGCTGGCTGTGGGTCGTCGTAGCCGTGCTGATTATCGATCTGGGCAGCAAATTCCTGATCCTCCAGAACTTCGCTCTGGGGGAGACGGTTTCGCTGTTTCCATCGCTTAATCTGCATTATGCGCGCAACTACGGCGCGGCTTTTAGCTTCCTCGCCGACAGCGGCGGCTGGCAGCGCTGGTTCTTCGCCGGGATTGCCGTTGGTATCTGCGTGGTGCTGGCGGTGCTGATGTACCGTTCGAAGGCGACGCAAAAGCTGAACAACATTGCCTACGCGCTGATCATTGGCGGCGCGCTGGGTAATCTGTTCGACCGTCTGTGGCACGGCTTTGTGGTCGATATGATCGACTTCTATGTCGGCGACTGGCATTTCGCCACCTTCAACCTTGCCGATAGCGCCATCTGCATCGGCGCGGCGCTGATTGTACTGGAAGGCTTCTTGCCTTCCAGTGATAAAAAAACATCATAAAAAATTGCCGGATGGCGACGCTAAAGCGTCTTATCCGGCCTACAGTATATATCGCCCTTTGTAGGCCCGGTAAGCGCAGCGCCACCGGGCAAACAAGCGGCGGCAATATAAAAGAGCAAACCTGCATGTCTAACTCTGTACAGAGCAACAGCGCGGTGCTGGTGCACTTCACGCTGAAACTGGATGACGGCTCCACCGCCGAATCCACGCGCGGCAACGGCAAACCAGCGCTGTTTCGTCTTGGTGATGCCTCGCTTTCCGAAGGGCTGGAGCAGCATCTGCTGGGGCTGAAAGCCGGCGATAAAACCACGTTTTCGCTGGAACCTGACGCCGCCTTCGGCGTACCTAGCCCGGACCTGATCCAGTATTTCTCTCGCCGCGAGTTTATCGACGCTGGCGAGCCGGAAATCGGCGCGATTATGCTCTTTACCGCAATGGATGGCAGCGAAATGCCCGGCGTGATCCGCGAAGTGAACGGCGATTCCATCACCGTCGACTTCAACCATCCGCTGGCCGGGCGTACCGTTCATTTTGATATTGAAGTGCTGGAAGTCGATCCGGCGCTGGAGGGGTAAGATGCAGATCCTGTTGGCTAACCCGCGCGGTTTTTGCGCCGGCGTTGACCGCGCTATCAGCATTGTCGAAAACGCGCTGACGCTGTACGGCGCGCCGATCTACGTTCGTCACGAAGTTGTCCATAACCGCTACGTCGTCGATAGCCTGCGCCAGCGTGGAGCGATTTTTATCGAACAGATTAGCGAAGTGCCGGACGGCGCGATCCTGATTTTCTCCGCCCACGGGGTTTCACAGGCGGTACGCAACGAAGCGAAGAGTCGTGACCTGACGGTTTTCGACGCTACCTGCCCGCTGGTAACTAAAGTCCATATGGAAGTCGCCCGCGCCAGCCGCCGCGGCGAAGAGTCGATTCTGATTGGCCACGCCGGGCATCCGGAAGTTGAAGGCACCATGGGCCAGTACAATAACCCCGAAGGGGGCATGTATCTGGTTGAGTCGCCGGAGGATGTGCTGACGCTGGAAGTGAAAAACGATGCCCGACTGTCGTTTATGACCCAGACCACGCTCTCCGTCGATGATACTTCTGACGTTATCGACGCGCTGCGCGAGCGCTTCCCGAAAATCGTCGGCCCGCGTAAAGACGATATTTGCTACGCCACCACCAACCGTCAGGAAGCTGTACGCGCGCTGGCGGAGCAGGCTGATGTGGTGCTGGTGGTCGGTTCGAAAAACTCTTCGAACTCCAATCGCCTGGCTGAACTGGCGCAGCGGATGGGGAAAGCGGCCTATCTTATCGACGATGCCACCGATATCCAGGAACAATGGGTTAAGTCTGCTGCCTGCGTTGGGGTAACAGCGGGCGCGTCGGCCCCGGATATCCTGGTGCAGAATGTGATTGCCCGTCTGCAGGAGCTGGGCGGCGGCGAAGCGGTGCCGTTGGAAGGCCGTGAAGAGAATATCGTTTTCGAGGTGCCGAAAGAGCTGCGTGTAGATGTCCGTGAAGTAGAATAAGTTCTTTCACCCAGCAGTATGAGAAGATGCCAGACTTAACGTCTGGCATTTTTTTTTGGGAGAAAACCATGCGCTTACCGATTATTCTCGACACCGATCCGGGTATTGACGATGCGGCGGCGATCGCCGCCGCGCTCTTCTCGCCGCAGTTGGATTTGCAATTAATGACCACGGTGGCGGGCAACGTCTCGGTGGAAAAGACGACCCGCAACGCGCTGCAACTGCTGCATTTCTGGAATGCCGATGTACCGCTGGCGCAAGGCGCGTCGATGCCGCTGGTACGTCCGCTGCGCGATGCCGCCTCGGTGCATGGCGAATCCGGCATGGAGGGCTATGATTTCGTCGAACATAACCGTCAACCGCTGGCAAAACCGGCATTTCAGGCGATCCGCGATGCGTTGATGCACGCGCCGGAACCCTTGACCCTGGTGGCCATCGGCCCGCTAACCAACATTGCCTTGCTGATAACGCAGTATCCTGAGTGCCTGTTTAATATTCGTCGGCTGGTGCTGATGGGCGGCTCGGCCGGGCGCGGTAACTTTACCCCCAACGCCGAGTTTAATATCGCCATCGATCCTGAAGCCGCCGCGAAAGTCTTCCAGAGCGGGCTGGAGATTGTGATGTGCGGGCTGGATGTCACCAATAAGGCGATGCTGAGTGCGGACTATCTGGTCACTCTGCCCACGCTCAATCAGACAGGCAAAATGCTTCATGCTTTATTTAGCCATTATCGCAGCGGCAGTATGAGCAGCGGTCTGAGAATGCATGATTTATGCGCTATTGCGTGGTTGGTTCGTCCGGATCTGTTTACGCTCAAACCCTGCTTTGTGGCGGTAGAGACGCAGGGTACCTGGACGGCTGGCGCTACCGTGGTAGATATCGAAGGGCGTCTGGGACAACCGGCCAACGCACAGGTGGCGCTGGATTTGGATGTCGCGGGTTTTCAACGTTGGGCGGCGGAGGTTTTCGCTCTCGCGCCGTGACAGTTATAGCTGCTGGTGTGAATCGACCACATTACACCATAACTCTCTCGCTTCATCCGTCCACATGAGCAGTAATAATGACGCGAAGCGTTCAGCCGCTGCGGAAAGAGGGCGGTTTTTAACGCGAATCATGCCAAGCGTGCGTCTGATTACCGGTTCGACCAGCGGCACGCTGACGACAGCGCTGTTGGCGTGATGCGGCATGGCCAGGCAGGGCAAGGCCGATATGCCAAGCCCCGCCTCGACCAGACCCAGAGAGGTGGATAAATGTCTGACTTCGTAAAACCAATCTAATTTCCATGGCTTATCCTGCAGGCAACTTTCAATCAGTTGCCGATTACCGCTCGAGCGTCTGACGCCAACTAATCTCTGCGAGACGAGCTCCCGCCATTCCACTAATTTTTTACTGGCCAGCGGATGATCCTGCCGGCAAGCCAGCACGAAGGGTTCATTAACCAGTGGGCTAAATTCGATGTCGGGATGTGTGATGAAGTTCATATTTATTCCAAAATCGACTTCGCCTTTTCTCACCGAGGCCATGCAATTTTCTATACCTTGTTCATAAATTCGAACTTTGATATGGGGGTAACGCTGATTAAATTGAACGATGGCGCGAGGTAAAAAATAAAATACCGCCGTCGGGATACAAGAAAGCGTTACCGTATCATGCACATTAGAAGTCAGGTTGCTGATGTTAAAAATGGCGGCATCAAGGCTGGCAATCAGTGACTTTGCCTTTGGAAGAAGCATTTTTCCTGCTTGAGTGAGCATGATTTTTCGGGTGGTTCGTTCGAAAAGGGCTGTATTGAGGTTACTTTCTATTTTTTGTATTTTGCGGGTCAATGCGGGTTGCGTCAGGTTAAGTACCTCTGCCGCTTTGCTAAATGAACCCAGCTCGGCAACAGTGACAAAAGCTTTCATTCCGGATAGTTCATTGTTCATTGCTGCTCCGTAATCAGAAATAAATAATTTATATATAGAATGGCTCTGTTAATTATTGCCATGACGATAGTTGTTATTAATGTTTTGTAGGTATAAGTCTTATTTTTATATTTTATCAATCACTATCTTCCTTGCAAGTAGAATCAGATGGTAAACGGTTGTGCGAGTAAATGAATAATAAAGTAAATAAAAAACTTTAAATACATTAAGTGCATTAAATTCACGCCCCGTTTATTTAATCTTTTTATATTTGTAAGGAACATGTTATGAAACAAATTCCGTGTGTTCTCATGCGTGGTGGAACATCAAAAGGCGCTTTCCTGTTAGCAGATGATCTACCAGAAGATATTCAAAAACGTGATGAAACATTATTAACTATCATGGGTTCTGGCCATGAACTGGAAATTGATGGCATTGGCGGCGGGAGTCCGCAAACCAGTAAAGTGGCTATTGTCAGTAGATCGACCAGCCAGCAAGCGGATATTGACTACTTATTTGTACAGGTCATTGTCAATGAGCGACGGGTTGATACTACGCCTAATTGCGGCAACATGCTGTGCGCAGTCGGCGGGTTTGCTATCGAAAAAGGACTTGTCGCGGCGAATTCCCCGGTAACGCGGGTGCGAATCAGAAACGTCAATACCAACACCTTTGTTGACGCAGACATTCAAACCCCGGGCGGCCAGGTTGTTTATGAAGGAGATACCCATATTGATGGCGTTCCAGGGCTGGCGGCCCCGGTAGGCCTGACATTCTTAAATGCCGCCGGGGCGAAATCAGGCCAGCTTTTCCCAACCGGCAACCGGGTTGATATTTTGGATGATATTCGCGTCACCTGTATCGATATGGCGATGCCGATGGTTATTATTCCAGCGCATAGCTTGGGTAAAATAGGGTATGAATCGGCGGCGGAATTAGATCAGGATAAGGAATTTTTTCAGCGCCTTGAATCAATACGTAAGCAAGCAGGCGCGGCAATGGGATTTGGCGATGTCTCGAACATGGTAATACCTAAACCAGTGCTGGTTGCCCCACCTCAACACGGTGGAACGCTGAGTGTTCGATATTTCATGCCCCACAACTGTCATAAATCGTTGGCCATAACGGGCGCTATCGGTCTGGCGAGCTCTTGTATTATTGCTGATACCGTAGTTAACGAGCTGACGAGAATATCGGGTGCGGGATTAATCAGAGTTGAACACCCTAGCGGAAGTATTGACGTCAATTTAAGTAATGCTAATGAAACTCCTGAAAATATTCGCGCATCGGTGATTCGTACCGCACGTAAAATTCTTTCTGGCATGGTTTATCTCCCTGAATAAATGCGGCTGCGCACTTATAAAATTCATTCAGGTAAGGGATTAAAATGGATAAAAAAACATTATGCAAGCTATTATTGCTTGTTGCTATTCCATTGCTTATTAGTCTATTTCCGGCCCCGGCTGGGTTGACTGAACTTGCATGGGTATTGTCAGGTATTTATCTGGCTGCAATTGTTGGTTTAGTGATTAAACCATTTTCTGAACCAGTCATACTGTTAGTCGCTGTGGCTGCCTCCATGGTTGTCATTGGCAATTTAGGTGATGGTTCAATAAAATCATCGAGCGTATTAAGTGGCTATGCATCAGGTACCACCTGGTTGGTGTTTTCTGCATTTACCTTAAGTGCCGCTTTTGTTATTACTGGTTTAGGTAAACGGATTGCATATATTCTTATTGGCAAGATAGGGAGTACCACACTTGGCTTAGGCTATGTTACCGCCTTTCTGGATCTGATTCTTTCACCCGCGACACCGTCGAATACGGCCCGTGCTGGCGGTATCGTATTACCTATCATCAATAGCGTGGCTGTCGCGCTAGGATCGGAACCAGAGCATACGGCAAAACGCGTTGGTCATTATTTAATGATGAACGTCTATATGGTTACCAAAACCACCAGTTATATGTTCTTTACCGCCATGGCGGGTAATATCCTGGCGCTCAAAATGATTGAGGATATTTGCCATATCAAATTGAGCTGGGGCGGATGGGCATTGGCTGGCATATTGCCAGGCTTAATCATGCTGTTACTGACACCGCTTATAACCTATAAGCTATACCCGCCCGAATTAAAAAAAGTAGATAATAAAGCCATTGCCAAAGAAGGTCTTGAGTCTTTAGGGCCGATGACCTTACGTGAAAAAATGCTCTCCTGCTTGTTTGTGATGGCGTTAGCGGGTTGGGTATTTAGCACTTCTCTTGGGGTTAATGAATCAACGGTGGCGATTTGCGTCATGGCGTTGATGCTGATATTAAAAATTGTTACCTGGGATGATGTCATTAAAAATAAAGGTGGCTGGAACACGCTAATTTGGTACGGCGGTATCATTGGTTTGAGTTCTTTGCTTTCCAAAGTTGGTTTTTTCTTGTGGTTGGCCGAGTTACTGAAAGATAACATTTCATTTGGTAGCCATAGCACGCTGGCATTCGTTGTCATCGTCGCGTTGAGTATACTGGTTCGTTATTTCTTTGCCTCGGGCAGCGCCTATATTGTGGCGATGGTTCCGGTCTTTGCCATGCTGGCGAATGTTTCCGGTGCGCCAGTTATGCTAACCGCGTTAGCGCTGCTGTTTAGTAATTCCTATGGCGGTATGGTCACCCATTATGGTGGTGCGGCTGGCCCGGTTATATTTGGGGTTGGTTATAATGATATTAAATCCTGGTGGATTGTTGGCGGTATATTAGCGCTGTTAACTTTTATTCTGCATATCACCGTTGGGGTATGGTGGTGGGAATTATTAATGTACTGGAAAGTGATTTAACTTGAAGTTTATAAAACGCTGCATCACCTGCTTAGACTAATTATTAAATTCACACGCTGAAAAGAGGTGTTATATCTTTATGTCACCAGTAGCAATTACATTGTCACTGTTGTTATTTTCAATTGTGATGTTTGTTTGGGAAAAAATCCCTCTGGCCGCTACGGCTATGATCGTCTGTATTACTTTAGTTGTAACAGGTGTTTTTGATGTAAAAACGGCTTTTGCGGGGTTTATTAATCAGAACGTTATTTTATTTGTGGCAATGTTCGTGGTTGGCGGCGCCTTATTTGAGACAGGGGTGACGGATAAAATTGGCGGAATCGTTACCCGTTACGCTCGCTCAGAGAAGCAGCTCATCGTTATTATTATGTTGGTTTGCGGAATACTCTCTGGTTTTCTGTCTAATACGGGAACCGCTGCGGTACTGATTCCGGTGGTCATTGGTGCCGCGGTTAAGTCCGGCTATGCGCAATCCCGTTTGTTGATGCCATTGGCGTTTGCTTCAGCGTTGGGCGGAAACTTATCGCTTATTGGCTCGCCGGGTAATCTGATCGCCCAGTCAGCTCTGGAGCAAGTCGGGCAGCGCTTCGGTTTTTTCGAGTATGCCAAACTGGGTATCCCCATGCTGCTTTGCGGGATCATCTACTTTTTGACCATCGGTTATAAACTGCTGTCAGCGCAATCTGTGAGTACTGCGGGGAAATCAGAAAAGAGCAGGAAAGTTGACTGTCCAAAATATAAGCAAGTAATTGCTGTTTTAGTGTTGGTATTTACCGTACTGGGGATGATTTTTGAGAACGTCATTGGTTTGCCGATTGCGATTATCGGTTCAATTGGCGCTTTATTCTTGGTTATTACACGCGTGATTACTGAAAAACAGGCGTATCAGTCAATTGACTCGCAGACGATTTTCCTTTTTGGCGGCACATTAGCTTTAGCGAAAGCACTCGAAACCACTGGCGCTGGTGCAATCATGGCCCGCTCAATTATCGATCTGCTTGGTCAACAGGCTTCACCGTTCTTATTGTTAAGTGCCGTTTTGATTATTTCCTGCGTATTAACCAATTTTATGTCGAATACCGCAACGGCGGCCTTGCTTATTCCCATTGGCCTGTCTATTGCAAATTCAATGGGCGCTGATCCGCGAGCGGTGTTGATGGCTATTGTCATTGGCTGTTCATGTGCCTATGCGACACCGGTTGGCACGCCGGCGAATATGATGATTTTTTCCGCCGGGGGATATCGGTTTATGGATTATGTCAGAGTCGGATTACCTCTGATTGCCATCTCGGTAATTGTCAGTTTTATTTTGCTGCCGATATTCTTTCCTTTTTATTCGTAGAGTCACGAAGAAAAGAACACCGTTATTATTTAATCTATCTTAAAGGATGCTAGTCATGATCAAATTACACGATCGTGGGGTATATTTATCCCATCAGTACGGGATCATTCCGGAAGAGGAGTGCGCAAATCCTGTCGCTAAAGATATTGCGCGGAAGGGAACCATCGCCTGGTCAATACTGTCAGCACATAATATTTCTGGCGATGAACAGAAATTAAAAATAAAGTTTGATTCCATGGCTTCCCATGATATCACCTTCGTGGGCATCATCCAGACGGCTAAGGCCTCTGGAATGACGCGCTTCCCCTTGCCGTATGTTTTAACCAATTGCCACAATTCACTTTGTGCAGTGGGCGGTACCATTAACAGCGACGATCATATTTTTGGTCTTACATCAGCACAGAAATATGGCGGCATTTATGTACCGCCGCATATTTCCGTTATTCACCAATACATGCGCGAGATGATGGCCGGCGGTGGCCAAATGATACTGGGCTCGGATAGCCATACGCGTTATGGCGCGCTGGGGACGATGGCCGTCGGTGAAGGCGGCGGTGAGTTAGTTAAACAACTATTGGGAAACACCTGGGATATTGATTATCCCGAGGTCGTCGCGGTGTTTTTAACTGGCAAACCTGCCGCTGGCGTTGGCCCTCAGGATATTGCGCTGGCAATGATTGGTGCGGTATTCAAAAGTGGTTATGTGAAGAACAAAGTGATGGAGTTCGTCGGCCCCGGCGTGGCCAGTATGTCGACCGACTACAGAAACAGTATTGACGTCATGACTACCGAGACCACCTGCTTATCCTCCATCTGGCAGACCGATGAAGAGACGAAAAACTTTTTGCGGCTTCATGGTAGAGAGAAAGACTATCGGGCGCTGTCAGCCAAAGAGATGGCTTACTACGATGGCTGCATTGAGATCGATTTAAGCACCATCAAGCCGATGATCGCGCTACCGTTTCATCCTGCCAATGTCTATGAAATTGATACGCTTAATCAGAATTTGCCGGATATTTTACGCGAAGTTGAAATTGAATCTGAGAAAATCTCGCTGGGGCGCGCGAAGCTATCTCTGTTGGACAAAATAGAGAATGGCAAATTACGCGTTCAGCAGGGGATTATTGCTGGTTGCGCGGGAGGAAACTATGTCAACGTGGCGCAGGCGGCTAATGCCCTGAGGCATCATTCCTGTGGCGACAATATTTTCTCACTTTCTGTATATCCCTCCTCTCAGCCGGTGCTGATGGCGTTAACGAAAAGGGGGATGATCAATGATTTAATGAGCGCGGGCGCCATTATTCGTACCGCATTCTGCGGCCCTTGCTTTGGCGCCGGCGATACCCCGATGCATAACGGCTTGAGCATCCGTCATACGACGCGTAACTTTCCGAACCGTGAAGGTTCCAAGCCTGGTAATGGGCAAATGTCAGCGGTGGCGCTGATGGATGCGCGTTCAATTGCCGCGACGGCCGCTAACGGGGGATTGTTAACCTCGGCGGCGGAGCTTGATTGTTGGCACGAAGCTCAGGAATATGAATTTGATGTTTCCCCCTATAAAAACCGGGTTTACCAGGGATTCGTTAAAGGTGTTACGCAGCAACCGCTGATCTATGGCCCAAATATCAAAGACTGGCCGGAAATGAATGCGTTAACGGATAATATTCTGTTAGCCGTTACTTCAAAAATAATGGATCCGGTGACCACTACCGACGAACTGATACCATCAGGTGAAACATCATCGTTTCGTTCAAACCCATTAGGTCTGGCGGAATTTACCCTTTCCCGACGCGATCCGCAGTATGTGGAGCGGGCTAAAAAAATTGCCGCCATCGAGCAACAACGCGTCAATGGTGAAGATCTTTGCCGTTTAAATCCACAGCTGGAAAATATATTTTCCCAGATACGGCTGCTGCCGGGTCAGGAAAATATTACCGCGGCACAGACGGAGATCGGTAGCATGATCTATGCGGTGAAACCCGGTGATGGCTCGGCACGAGAGCAGGCGGCCAGCTGCCAGCGAGTACTTGGCGGGCTGGCAAATATTTGTCAGGAGTACGCGACCAAGCGCTATCGTTCCAATGTGATTAACTGGGGAATGCTGCCGCTGCAGATGAAAGAGGCGCCTGATTTCGAGGTCGGCGATTTTATCTATATCCCGGCAATAAAAAGCGCGCTGAAGGGCGAGTTAAGTGATATCACCGCTTTTGTCGTTAGCGACCATCGCCCGGTGCAGCCGATAACGCTGTATATGGAGAAATTAACCTCATCGGAACAAGAGATTATCAAAGCCGGTGGCCTTATTAATTATAATAAAAATCAATTAATAAACGGCCATTAATTGATTCCAATCCCTGCTGGCAGCTATTTTGCTGTCAGCAGATGAGCTTCTGGAAAATATGAACGCGTTTTAGTTGGCGGCTGACAATGTGTTGCCTGCGTTCAACGCCGGCACCTTCTCGCTAAGATAATCAATCATCACCCGCATTCTGGCGGGCATATGCTTATGTCCCGCCCACAGTAGCCACAGGTTGCCAGAGTAGCTGCTGATAAATTCCCACTCCGCCAGCACTTGCACAATTTCACCTTTTGCCAGCGCTTCGCGGGCGGTAAACAGCGGCAGACTGCCAATCCCCAGATGCTGTTTAACCGCATCGAGACGCACGGCGGTGTGGTTAGCGGCGTAGCGTCCATGCGTCTGCACCGTTTCGCTTTTGCCTTCACGACGAAATTTCCACCGCGCGTCGGCGGGCGTTTCGCCAAGGCTGATACAGCTATGCGTACGCAGATCCTGTGGGGTATGCGGCATTCCGTGGCGCTGTAAGTATTCCTCAGTGGCGCAGATGAGATGAGCGATCGGCATCAGTGGTTTGCCATGCAGGCCAGGGGAGGGGCTATGGGTGATGCGTAGCGCCAGGTCAATGCCGTCATCGATAAAATCAAGGTCGCGGTCTTCCAACCGTAAGCAGACGTCTACCTGCGGATATTGGTTGAAAAAGCTCATCATTAGCGGATGGATGACAAAGCGTCCGACGGCCTTCGGCACGCTCAGGGTGAGTTTACCTTGCGCCACCGTCTGGGTACTCCCGGCGGAGTCCATGGCCTGTCGCGCTGCTTCCAGCATTTCAAGCGCAGGTTCATACACCGCTTTCCCGGCATCGCTCAGCCGTAGTTTGCGTGTGGTTCGGTGCAGCAGCTTGCAGCTCATTTCCTGCTCCAGCCGCGAGACGCTGCGGCTCACGGCGGAGGGGGTAAGGCCGTTCTGGCGGGCGACGGCGGAAAAGCTGCCTTGCTCGACAATTTGTACAAAGAGGGCGAGGTCAGGTAGAAGATTCAAATTCATTTGTGCCCTCGGAGCAAAAGTGTATTGGTTGTAGAGGAGATTATCGCTGTCAATATTATCAATATACTGTGCTGACAGAGAGGAGAACAACCATGACTGAACGTGTTTATTACGCCAGCGACGCCACCGAAGGGCGTGCTCTGATTATCGGCTGTCGCGCCGAAGCCGATGGCCGTTACGCCATTGAACTTGATCGTACGCTGTTCCATCCGCAGGGCGGCGGCCAGCCGTCGGATAGCGGCTGGATCGACGAGCAGGTCGTAATGACGGTCGCTACACGCGGCGATAGCGTACTGCATATCGTTGAGCAGCCGCTGCCGCTGGGCGAGGTGAAGATACGAATCGATGCCTCTGCGCGGCAGCTACATGCCCGCCTGCACTCAGCCGGTCATTTGCTGGGGCTGGCAGGCGAGCAGTTTGGCTGGCGGCCGGTGAAGGCGCATCATTGGCCGGGAGAGGGGCGGATTACGTTTGCTGCCGGCGCTGGCGCCGTATTACCGGAAGCCAGCGCACTGCTGGCGCAGGTGAGCGCGTGGCAGCAGCAGGATTTACCGCGCCGCATCACCTTCGCTAATGGCTTGCGCGCGGTGGGATTTGGCGAGCTACCGGCTTATCCCTGCGGCGGTACCCATGTTGCCAGTCTGGCGGCGCTGGGGAATATTGTTATCAGCCAGCTGAAAATGAAAAAAGGGCAGATGATCGTCAGCTATAACCTCGAGTAAGTGTTTCAGGCATGCTCCGGATAGGGATGTTTGCCGCGATAAATGCGCTCCGGTCGGCCGACTTTGCCATAACTGATTTCCGCTTCCAGAAAATCGTTTTTAACGCCTTGCTCCAGATAGCGGCGGGCGGTGGTTTTACTGCTGCCGAGGATGCGAGCCAGAGAGTCAGCGGTATGCACCACTTCCGGGGCGGAGAACAGCTGCAGCACGCGATGAAAGGTACTTTCATCGATCCCGCGCAGCGGCGCGCCGGCAGGTTCTGTTTGCTCGCGAGCCTGAATATTAAACAGGGCGTCGACGTGGGTCTGGCTGGCCTGTTCGCTTGAACGCAGCGAACTGCGGTAGCGGGCGAAGCGCTCCAGGGTGTGTTGTAAACGTTGATAGTGCACTGGCTTAATCAGGTAATCAAATACCCCCAGACGCAGGGCTTCACTGATGGTATCCATATGATTATCAGCGGTAATAAAAATGATTCGCCCTTTGTAGTTGGTGCTGACGGCGTGGCGAATCAGATCCAATCCCTTGCCATCAGGGAGAAAGTTATCTAACAGGATCAGCTGCGGCTGGTAGAGACGCAGCATTTTTTTTGCGCTTTCCAGTCTATCCGCAATGCCGATAACGTTGAACTGGGGGAACTGTTTGATGGTATCCACCAGGATTTCCGCCAGCATAGGTTCGTCTTCAACGATAAGAGTAGTAATGCTATCCATGATGTTCATCTCGGGTCAGGGGGATATAAAGAGTAAAGATGGTGCCAAAAGGAATATTATTTTCGACGACGATACTGCCGCCTGCTTGATCTACGTAACTGCGTACCAGCCAGAGCCCAATACCGTGATCGCCGCTGGCGCTGCTGGTGACGCCGCGTTCGAAGATCCGATCGCGTAGCGCCTCGTCAATGCCGCAACCCTGATCGGCGATCTCGACAATCAGTTCATGACCATCGCTGTTAATCAAACATTCGATCTGTTTCGATCCCAGCGGCTGGCGCAAAGTGGCATTGTAGGCGTTGTCGAGAAGATTCCCCACGATCGAGATCCATTCGCTGTGCGAAAGCGCGCCGGGAAGTTTATCGACGAAACAGGATGGGTCGAACACCAGTTCAAGGCCGAGCTCTTTGGCCCGGTAATATTTACCGATCAGTAACCCGGCAAGGTGATTATCCTGGAAATTACGCGCAATAAAATCGAGCACCTTCTGGTGGCTTTCTGACTGTTGCTGAATCAGATCCAATGCGTGATCGTAGCGTTTGAGAAACAGCAGTCCGGCGATAGTCGAGATCAAATTACGGTGTTCATGCTGTACGGCGCGCAGGTTATCGGCGTACTGTTGCACCTGGCTGAGCTGCAGGCTGAGGGTATTGATATCATCTTTGCTACGGAAACTAATTACCCATCCCTGGGGCGCATTATTTAAGATCACCGCCATACGGCTGGCGATCACTTTGATCTGATTAAAAGTGACGATCGCGTCTTTCTTATTCTCGTGAGGCGCATCGTAGAAGAAGGCCTCTTGCGAAATAACGCTGCTGATCCCTTTGCCGATTAGCGTCGGCTCTGGCTGGCTCAGATTAAGCAGACGGCGGGCGGTCTGATTTATCGCGGTTATTTTATAGTTTGAGTCTATGGCGATAAGCCCTTCAAACACCGATTCAAAGAGCACGCTTTGCTGGATGAGCAGTTGCGATAGCTGCTGGGGCTCCATATTGAGCATCTGCTTTTTGATATGCAACGAGAAGCGGCGGGCGCAATACAGCAGCAATAGCAGGATGATCGCCATCGGGATCAGTAGCGAGCTTATCTGCAGGCTGAGCCAGTTTTCTAACTGTTCAATGGTATAACCGACCGACACGATGCCGATGACTTTGCCGGTGGCGTCCTGCACCGGCGATTTACCCCGTAACGATGATCCTAGCGAACCTTTGCGTACCGAGACATAGCTTTTGGCGTTATACAGCGCCTCATCGCTATCACCACCTTCCATTGATTTACCGATTTCGTCAGGGTTGACGTGATAAAGACGCTGCCCGTTGGCGTCGCCGACGGTGATGTAGGTGGCGTCAGAGAAGGAACGCATGGGGTCGATAAGCTCTTTAATTCTGGCGAGATCGCGTTTCTGTACCGCTTCCACCAGCTCCGGCATTGCCGAAATCTGCATTGCCTGAATTAATGCCCGTTGCCCGACCTGGTAATGAAGACGTTCCTCGGTAATGTCTGTCAGATACCACGACATGCCCAGCATGACGACAGTCGAGGTAAATAAGATCAGCAGGAAGATGCGGTTTTGAAAGGATCGCCTTGCAAACCAATGGGTGATTTTGCGGGTAGACATAGGGCCGATAGACATTAAATAGTTAGTTTCCTCGTTTGGCGGCCTGCGTGCTACCAGATGGCACACAGATCCAATAATTTCAGAAAAGCACCCGTTCAAAACCATTGAATCGGGCGCTGGTGTGGTCGCCCGGATAAGGCGCCAGCCGCCATCCGGGAACCTCTCCCCGGTGGCGCTGCGCTTACCGGGGCTACAAACCGGAGCGGACCGGTAGCCCGGATAAGGCGCCAGCCGCCATCCGGGAAGGATGCCGGCTTACATCGCCAGCACGTACTTGAGCATCACCCCGGCGGCGATCGCCGAGCCGATCACCCCGGCCACGTTCGGGCCCATCGCGTGCATCAGCAGGAAGTTCTGCCCGTCCGCTTCCAGACCCACCTTGTTGGATACCCTCGCCGCCATCGGCACCGCCGACACCCCGGCGGAACCGATCAGCGGGTTGATCTTGTGTTTACTGAACACGTTCATCAGCTTCGCCATGATCACCCCGGCCGCGGTACCCACGCAGAAGGCGATCACCCCCAGCAGCAGGATCCCCAGCGTCTGCGGCTGCAGGAACTTGTCCGCCACCAGCTTGGCCCCCACCGACAGCCCGAGGAAGATGGTGACGATATTGATCAGCGCGTTCTGCACCGTATCGCTCAGCCGATCCACCACCCCGCTTTCGCGCATCAGGTTGCCGAAGCAGAACATCCCCAGCAGCGGCGCGGCGTCCGGCAGCAGCAGCGCCACCAGCAGCAACAGCACCGCCGGGAAGAGGATCTTCTCGCGTTTGCTCACCGTACGCAGCTGCACCATGCGGATCTTCCGCTCTTTGTCGCTGGTCAGCGCCTTCATGATCGGCGGCTGGATCA
>NZ_JBEAHW010000035.1:0-86386 GCF_040062085.1 Klebsiella sp. JN_Kp122 | reverse complement strand
GGTTCTGCGCAACCCACTGCCGGGGCTTCATCAGAACGGTAGCCCGGATAAGGCGCAAGCCGCTATCCGGGGATTTCCCTGCTCGCGCTGCGCTTAGCAGGGCTACGGTTCTGCGCAACCCACTGCCGGGGCTTCATCAGAACGGTAGCCCGGATAAGGCGTGAGCCGCTATCCGGGGATTTCCCTGCTCGCGCTACGCTTAGCAGGGTTACGGTTTTGCGGAACCCACCGCCGGGCCGCGGTAATCGCCGCCGAGGGCCTTAATCAGCGTGATATCGGTGCTAAGGCGCTGGGCCTGAATATCCAGCAATAACAGCTGCTGGGCGATGGCCGGTCGCCGCGCTTCTTGTGCGGCATAGCGGCTTAACAGGCCGCGCTGGTGATGGGCGCTGGCGCTGCGGGTGGTAGCCATCGCTGCCGTCACCTTCAGCTCCTGCAGCGCCACCTGCTGGTTGAGATCGTTAAGCTGACTGGAGCTTATCGCCACGTCCCGTACCGCATCCAGCACCGCCTGGTTGTACTGCTTAATCAGGATATTGCTCGCCGTACGTACCGACTTCAGATTGGCGTTCAGGCGGCCGCCATCGAATATCGGCAAATACAGCCCTGGCAGCAGGTTAATCTGCTGGAAGGACGACTTAAACAGATCGCCAACGCTCAGCGCGTTATATCCCCAGAAGGCTTTAATATCAAAATGCGGATAAAAGGCCGCTTTCGCCGCATCTACCTGGCTCATAGAAGCGGTCACATAACCGCGCAGGGCCTGCAGATCCGGGCGACGCGCCAGCAATTCGAAGGAGAGTGAATCCGGCAGCGTTTCCTGCAACGCCGGCAGGGCGACCGGGTGGATCTCCGGCATACTCTGCGCGTCGGCGCCAATCAGCGCCCGCAACGTTTCACGGTACTGGGTTAGCGTGCCGCGGGCGGTAATCACCTGCTGCTGCGCGCCCAGCAGTTCCGCCTGCGCATTGGCGATATCGACGCTATCCTCCACGCCGCGCTGGGTGCGGTGTTCATGCGCCTGTACCGACAGCCGCGCTATTTCTTCTAGCTGCTGCAGCAGAACGATCTTCTGGAAGGTGGCCTGCATGGCGAAGTACAGCTGCGCCACGCTGCTGGCGAGGTCCAGTTCGATACCGGCGGTTTCCGCCTGGCGAGCGTTCTTTTCGCCAATAGCCGCCGCGACGCGGGCCCGGTCGGCGCCCCATAAATCGATATTCAGCGTTGCGCCGACGCCCACGGTATTGAGCGTGTACCACGGGCCGTTTTTATCCACCGGCAGAGAATAGGAGTAGGGCCAGCTAAAGGATTTATCGGTTATACGCATCCGGTTCTGCGCCGCCACGGCGGTCGCCTGCACGCCCATTGCCGACTGCGCCAGCTCGACGGTGGATTGTGACTGTGAGATGCGTAGCCGCGCCGCTTGCATGGTCGGCGAATTTTGCAGCGCGCGGTTTACCAGCATGTTGAGCTGGGGATCGTGATACCCTTCCCACCAGCGGGCCGCCGGCCAGCCGCTATTCGCCAGGTGGATCACCTGCGCCAGCTGCGCCTGTTGCGGATTAACGATCGGCACTTCGCTAGGATCGTCCTGAATCAGCGCGCATCCTGTCAACAGGCTGATGACGAAGGCCAGCGGTGAGTAGCGCAGAAAACGTGCTGCGGCATCCATTTTTATCATGACGGTTCTGCCTGTCGCGTAAATTCAGAAGGTTTGTCTGACCAGTCCGGCAGGGTGGCCAGTAAAGCCGCCAGCGGTTCGCCGAACGGATTAGCCGGATCGACAACCAGCGGCGCGACGGGCGCCCTCGGCTGCTGACGTTCAATATTATCGGCATACGCCTGTAACTGTTCGGCGCAGCGGCTTAAGAAGGGGTCTCCCGGCGCGGCATACAGTAGGTAGCCCTCGCTCAGGCGTACTATCTCCTGCGCCTGCTGCCAGGTGGCTTTGCTCGGCCAGGATTTCGCCTGCGGCCACGGATGCGCAAAGGTGCCCAGCGGCTCGGCGGCGACCCGATGCATCAGCGTTTCGCTGGTGGTCAGCGCCTGGAACAGCGGCACCATCTGCGGCTTATCATCTTTCGTGCGCAGGAAGTCGGCTATCTGGCGATAGAGTTGCGCCAGCCGCGATTTCAGCTGTGGCGCTTCGCTATCCGGCCACAGGTAAAGATGGACGATCGATGAGACCAGTACGCCGAGCAAAATACCGATGACCCGGTCGCGCAGTTCGGTCAGGTTGGTCAGTGGGCCAAACCAGCTGAGGAAGGCCAGCGAGAAGGTAAAGCCGATTTGGATCCCGGCGTAGGCAATACGCTCTGACCCGGCGGCAATCCACGCCGAGAGCGCCATTACCGGCAAAACCATCGCCAGCAGGCCGACGATGGACTCGGTCCACGGTTGTACAAAGACGATCAACAATAGCGCCAGCAACGTGGCGAGCAGCGCGCCGCCGATACGCAGCCAGGTTTTTTGCATCGTCGCCCCCAGCCCCGGCTGGGCGACAATCACGCAGCTCAGCATGATGGTGTGGATCCCTTGCCAGTCCGCGGCGGTATAGAAGACGTAGCACAGCAGCGTCGCCAGCAGGGTTTTCAGGGCGAAATGCAGATAAGCGGGATTGCGCCAGGCATCCGGCAGCAGCAGCGGCGACTTCTCGGCTTCACCCTGCGGCAGGTCGATGGTTTCACCGCGCGCCAGCTTCGCCAGCACATCCGCCATCTCTTGTAAAATCAGCGTATTGGCGCCGCGATCATCAATGGCCGGCGCGGAGAATGAAAACGGCGTACCCTCGTTCATCGACGGCGCCAGCGCCTGTAGCGCGGCGGCGATCTGCTGGCGCGCCGCGGCGTGATCGTCGCCCGGTTGCAGCAGCGCCGCGAGGTGATAGCAGCGCAGGGTGGTTGCCATCAGCGCCTGCCAGCGCGACGGATCGGCGGCAATTTCCGGCGCCGCAAAACGGGCCTGCTTAAACAATCCTTGCAACTGATTAAAACGCCCTGCGATCTCTTTGAAGGTCGGCGGCGCGGCGTTCTGCGTCAGCACGTCGGCGACCTGCCGCTGCATCACCACCAGTTGGGCACGGAATTGGTAGCCGGGGAAGGCCTGGCGAAAGCAGGCGTTAACCAGGAGCGTGACCAGCGTTGCGGTATTGATCGCCACCCAAAGCCACAGCAGCAGGCGCACCAGAACTTCACTTTGGCTGGTCATCGACGGGAAGGTCTGGGCATAAATCACCGCCAGCGCCACCACGAAAAACGCCAGCCCGAGTTTGCCCAGCACGCGCATCAGATACATCGCGCCAAAGAACAGGCATACCGAAGCGACCAGGCGAATCAGCGGGAAATCATAGGTCCACTTGATGATCAGCAGCACCAGCCCCAGCGCCACGCTGATGGTGACAAAAAACAGGACGCTGCCCAGCTTAATCATCAAAATGTTCGGCTGGCTGACGTAAAACACCACGATCAGCGCCACGGCGAGAAACGGGATCTGCAGGGTCATAAACAGGGTGATCAGCACTGCGCAGCTCAGCGTCAGGCGCAGGGTATAGTTGGCCCGCCCCGGCGCATCGGCGAGCTCCCGTTGCAGAAACAACCAGAAATTATGCATGCCGGACCCTTATTTCGCCTGCAGCACGGCGCTGGCGGAGGCGCCCATGCGGAACAGTTCCGGATCGGGATTTTTCACCGCGATTTTAACCGGGAAGCGCTGCGACACATGTACCCAGTTGATGCTCTTCTGAATCACCGGCAACCCGCCAATGACGCTACCGCCCTCCGGCAGTACGCCTGAACCAACGGAATCGACGACGCCGTCAAAGGGGCGGCTGTGGTTGGTCATCACCGTCACGGTTGCCGGCACGCCAGGCCGAACGTTTTGCAGATCCGTTTCGCGGAAGTTCGCAATCACATACCAGTGGTCGTTATCCAGCAGCGTAAAGACCGGTTTCAGGGCGGAAGCATATTGTCCGACGGTGGTTTTCAGGGCGATAACCACGCCGTTAAACGGCGCACGGACTTCGGTGAACTCCAGGTGCAGTTCCGCCAGGGCGATTTGCGCGACGATCCCGGCGCGCTGCGCGACCATTGCATCGACGCCGGTGACCGCGGCATCAGCCTGTTTGGCCTGCAGCAGCGTGGCTTCCAGTTCGGCGCGGGCGGCTTTTTCCGCGGTGCGTGCCTGATCGAGATCTTCCTGCGCGGCGAATCCCTGCGGCACCAGCGGTTCCAGGCGGATACGGGTCGAGGTAGTCTGTTTCACCAGCGCCTTCGCCCGCTCTACCGCGGCGCTCACCGACTGAGCGTTATACTGCTGGGCTTTGATGGTGCGCTGGGTCAGCATAATCTGCGCATCAAGCGCCGCCAGCCGTGATTTGGCATCCTCCAGCATCGCCTGATAGGGGCGCGGATCGATGCGGAACAGCAGATCGCCTTTCTTCACCCGCTGGTTATCGCGGATCGGCATTTCAACGATTCGCCCGCTGACTTCCGGCACCACGTCAATGGTGTCGGCGTAGACGTAGGCGTCGTTGGTTTCCGGCGAAGTCTGTAACTGCCAGATAACCACGATCAGCGCCACAATGGCGGCGAGGACGAGAGCCAACAAGGGCCATTTTTTCCGTAAAACGCTTGGGCTGGATTGAGTCATAGGTATTTAATGTGCGAAAAGAAGAAACCACAGAATAGTGGCAAATAGAAACATTAACGCCAGGTAACTTAATACCAGCGGGGAAAAGCGCGCCTGCCAGCCTTTACGGGCAATCAGGATATGACAAGGGATCAGCAGTAATGCGCCGCCTAAAAAGCAGAAGAACCAGCCGGGGAATGCTGCGCCTAATACCGGTATGGCGGGGGATAAAGAGCAACCGGAGACCGCCAAAAGAAGTAATAACAATGCCGGGCGCGCCCGTTTTACAATTTGCTTCAAAGGAAGATACCTGAATGTTCATGCCATTGAACAATTGAGTTTATTCGTTTTTGATTAAATAAACCCTCATACACCGCCTAAATTATAGCGCTGATGGTTTGCTTAGCCGAGTTATGGTTATCCTCTGATAATAGTTTAATTTCGCGTAGGTATTAAAAAGTCGCTTTATCATTAGCGAAATAATTGAAATAGGGCGTTTCTCATTTCTCCATAGTCAGCGGCTATGCCGCGAGCTATTCTTAGAGCCTATCCCAGTAGGTGTAATTGGCGCAGCCAGTTTGAACACGGACAGCGCGCAGAAACCGGAGCGTACACGTAGTACGTGAGGATTTTGAGCACTGCCCAGGTTCAAAATGGCAAGCAAAATAGCCCTAATGAGATAGGCTCTTAGGTAAACATAATAAAAATACTGAGGCAATGTCATGGATAAAGAACTACTGGAAGCGGGCTACCGGGCCTATACCGGCGAGAAGATAGATGTCTATTTCAATACCGATATCTGTCAGCACTCGGGTAACTGCGTGCGCGGCAGCGCGAAGCTGTTCAATCTGAAACGTAAACCGTGGATCATCCCCGATCAGGTGGATGTGGCCACGGTGGTCAAAGTGATCGATACCTGTCCCAGCGGCGCATTGAAGTATCGCCACAAATAAGCGAGGAAATGATGGAAATTCTGGAAGGCCATAACAAGTTCTACGTTAATGACGCCGAGGGAAACCAGGTGGCGGAAATTGTCTTTGTTCCAACCGGTGAACATCTGAGCATTATTGAGCATACCGATGTCGATCCCAGCCTGAAAGGCCAGGGCGTGGGTAAACAGCTGGTAGCGAAAGTGGTCGAAAAAATGCGCCAGGAACAGCGCAAAATCATTCCGCTGTGCCCGTTTGCCAAACACGAATTCGATAACACCCGCGAGTACGACGACATTCGCGCCTGAAATACGGCGCCAGCTGTGGCTGGCGCCGTGCTGCGATTATCCGGCCAACCGGCAGGTGGCATGATCCGGTAAAAATCGCGAAATGATCTCTCCCAGATGCTCGCGAGTGACCGGTGGTGAGAACAGATACCCCTGGAAACGATCGACTCCCAGCGCTTTTAGCTGATTAAATTTCTCCAGACTATCTACCCCCTCGGCGATGCAGCGGTTCTGCGTTAGCTGGCAGTAGTAGACCAGGCTTTTAATCAACACCAGCGCGTGCGGGTCGCGCTGAAAATCATTGACGATGCTCATATCCAGCTTGTAGCCGCTAAAACGCGCCGTGCGTACCGGGAACATCACGCTGCTGTGCGAGAAGCAGTCGTCGAGAAAGATGCGAAAGCCCTGCTGCTGAATATTACTCATATTCTCCACCGCTTTTCCTTGCTGCTGTAAATCGACGGTTTCAGCAAATTCCAGCACCAGCCGGTTGGCCCACTGGGGGTTCTGTAGCTGTTGCCAGGCGGTTTCCATCATACGGGCAAGATTATCGTGATAGGCGATGCAGGGAGGGATATTGACCGAAAAATAGAACTCGCCCTGATAGCGATTGATATTCTGCACCGCTTCCTGCAGGACAAAGGCGGTCAGTAATAGCCAGGCGTATTCGGAGTGAATATGCGGGAGAAATTCGCCCGGCGGCAGTACCACGCCATCTTTGCGCCAGCGGGATAAGATCTCGATGCCCTGCAGGCGTAAGCGCTCGTCGACAATCGGCTGAAAGACCGGAAAGATCTGCCGGCTGTGAATAGCATGGATAAACTCACGTTCGAAGGGGGTCAGCGCGGTCATGCCCTGACCAGCTACGCGTTTGCTTCGGCTGCCCGGAAACCGGCTCGCCAGATGCGGATGATACTCCACCATCTTGTTTAGTCCTGAGGTTCTTTGGTTGTAGAGCGTTTTCTGACTGACGCCGCGGATCTGCGCCTGACTGGTGATGCTGTGGCCATACAGCAGGGCGAGGGTGGCGTTAAGTTCGATTTTGCTTAAGCCCGACGGCGGTTTGCCGCGCGCCAGTGCCTCGATGGCCGAAAGCTGTTGCAGGCCGGGGTAGCCGACCAGGCCGCCTTTCAACAATGCCGCCAGACGGCGGCACGGTAGATCGGAAGAGACCGCCTGCACGGCGGCCAGCAGGCGGCGGTCGCCAACCTGGTGCAGTAAGGTTTGCCATAACCACGGCGCCGGACTGCGGCTTAAGATCACCATAGGCAAAGGTCGTTTGGCCTGGTTGAGTAACCAGGCGGCTTCGCGCAGGACGAACAGTAGCCACCAGGGATCGTCGGGCAGAAAAACCACGATTTGCCGGACGTCGGCTGGCGCAGATATCGACAGCATGCTCTGCACCCGCGGCTGTAGCCACACAGGCTGGCGGCAACCGTCGTCGACCATGCGGGCTAATCCCGCCGCCGCCATGGCGCAGGGCGACAGAATGTAATCCGTCGTCGCCTGCGGGATATCGGCTTTACTGGTAGACAAACGTCACCCCAATAATCGACTGGACGTTACCCGCCGTTACCTGACCGCTGGTGCGCGCGTAGGTGGCGGTCAGCCCGAGATTCACCGGCGAAGTGCCAACTGTACCCAGTGAGACATTGCTGTTGGCCGGAACGGCGGTCCCGTTACGCGTCAACTGGACGCCAATACCCTGTGCCGGCGAAGCGGAAGCGGTATTGCGAAATATGGAATTGGCGCTATCGGCGGTGGTGCCCGTCAGGTAATAGGCAAGGCTTTGATTTTGCGCGCAGTGAACCGTGACGGGCACGGCCATGGAACCCGGATAGTCGGGAAGCGTAACCGTGACATCACGGGCTGACACGTCGCAACCGCCCGTTGGTACCACGACATTATTATTAGCATAAATATTCCAGGTGAAATCTCTCGGGTTTCCGTCGCTGGCCACTTTATGCATATTGAGCCGCGCGATAAGCTCGCCAGAATTAATCACGACCCCGCCCGCAGCGCCGGTTGCGGTAAGGTACATGCGCAACGGTAATCCACGATAATCTGTGTGGGTGATGATGTAGACCGATGAGTTCGAGTTCATCGGTAATGGGTAAGTATTGCCTGCCCAATAAATGCTCCCGGTAAATGCCTCCAGCGCGCCACCGAATGCTGAGCCACTGGTGAGGTTGATATAGTCAATAATGGAGCCGCCGCTGGAGTCATTTTTACAGACGATGGAAGAAGATAAATCGACAACCAGGTTTTGGCCGACGCCAATAGAGGGCGTTAAGTTGACGTAAACATTCGCCGCGCCTGAAGTCATAGTTTGCCCGGTGTCGGCAACTTTACAGGTGAATGCCGCGACGTCCAGCGACCAGCCCATCAGCAGCAGGGCGGTAAACAGAGCGATGATTTTTTTCATAAACAAACTCTCCTGACTCAGGCGTAGGTATAGGTGACGCTAATCACCGCCTGAATGGTTCCCTGGGTGGCGCCGCCGTTAACCGACAGGGCCCGGACCTGCAGCGGAAAACGCGCCGACTGCGAGCTATCGTCGACCTGAACCGACTTTTGCGCCCCGTTATTGAGCGTGGTGCCGCTGTCGTCCTGTAGTTCGAGCTGGATGTTGCCCGCGGTACCCTGATTCTTGTAATAACCGGTGCTGTCCGCGGTGCCGCTAAAGGTGGCGACGACGCGCGATGTACCGACCGGACAATTGCTTAAATCCAGCGCGGTGCTGTGCCAGGCCGAAGCGGAACCCGCCGATACCAGGCTGAAGGTATAAAGATCGCCGAGGTCAACATTGGCGTTGGTGGTGGAGACCGTACACGGCTTGGCCACCACTTTGCCGTTCACCGTGATGGTGATGTCGGCGGCCTGTAGCGGGGTAATGTTTAACGCCAGCGCGCCTGCCAGAAGCCATCCTGCGTAGTGTGCTTTCATCTCAGCCTCCGGTTACTGGAATTCAAGGGTAAAGGTGGCGGTGGCATAGACGTGACCGGCGGTCACCGGTACGCGGGTTGCCATCAGCCTGGCGTAAAAACCGAGGGTGTTGGTCTGCCCCGGCGTTAAGGTGGTCCAGGCGATCGACGAAGAGGGCGCGTTGACCGGCAGCATCGTCTGCTGGCCGTTGAGGATCTGCACCGCCATGCCCGCCGCCGCGGAGGCGCCGCCGTCGATTTTTAACAGGTCGTTATTGTCGCTATCCGGGGTGCCGTTAAAGCCGACTTTGACCGCCGTCACCGAGCTGCCGCAGGGCGACAGTACGATGCGAAACGGCACCAGCGGCGTGGTCGCGCCGACGGCGTTAAACTGCTTCGCGGCGTTATCCATCAGATCGACGGTAAACTCTTTCGATTCGGTGGCCACCGCGCAGGCGTTGTCGCGCACGTAGCCGCTGATGGTGATGGTGCTGTCCGCCGCAAAGGCGTTGGCGCAGACCAGCGTCAGGACGGCGCCAAACAGGTTAAGTGGTTTTTTCATCATCATGCGTTCCTTAACGGCACTCTGCCGATAGCTGGCTCAGCGCCTGCCGCTGACTCTCTTCCGGCAGGCGGTAGCTGGCCATACAGCTGGCGTCCGCGCCTTCGCCCCATTTCACCTGTACGCTGCCGGCGAGCGGCATCCCGCTCAGGTAGACCTGGCCGTTATCGGCCACGATACTGCCGCTCTGATTGCTGCCAGAGGTGACCATCGCGCCAAACGGCACTGGTTTGCCGTTATGGGTCAACGTCATTAGTAACTTGACCCCGACGTGGGCTTTGAAGTCCGCCCGCACGATAGCGCCGTGGGTAGGGACAACGCTGACCACCGCGTCATCGAGATCGACGTTATCGGCAAGGGTATTGGTATCCAGCGCCACCCGGTTTTCGCGGTATTCGGTGGCGTAAGGCAGCACCGCATAGCCGCGCCAGTCGGTACGCACCCCGGTCTGGTTTTCCACTTTGACATCACCGGCGCCGGGCGCTTTCACCAACACCACGGTGTCATTCAGCGGCTGGCTCAGGGTCACGCCGTTGGCGTGGGCCAGCACACCGCCGCTGACGCCGTAGTAGAGCTGTTTGAAACCGTCGCTGCGGCTGTAGCCGACGTTGGCGTTGCCGTAGCCGCCGCGATAGTTCAGCGCCGCATAGCCGGTGCCGCTGCTATCGCCTTCGCCGCCGCTGGCGTAGCCGGTCTGCACGCTATAGCTCAGGTTATTGTCTTCCAGCAGGGTGCCGTAAAGTCCCGCCAGATTGGTCATCCGGCCATCAAGATCGTGCGACATGCTGTAGCTGGCGCTGGCGTGCCGCCATACCGATTTGCTGTCGGAACGCAGCCAGTGGCTGAACGGAATATTGACGTTGACCGCCAGCATCTGGTCGCGGCCCTGCTGCCAGGCGTTTTTGGTCAGGCTGTAGCTCAGCGTCCAGTTGATGTCGTCCACCGCCGCGTTGAGCCCGGCCTGCAGCTGCTGGTCCGCTTTGCCGGTTGACCAGTAGGTCTGATGGCTGCCGCTCAAATAGAGCGTGGCGGTACGCCCCAACTGTTGGGTGACGCTTAGCTGCACTTTGCCGCGCTTGTTGTAGGCGAGGTTGTAGTAATCGGTGAATTTCGGCTTCACCTGGATTACGCCATCCTGGGTCTCTACGTCGTAACCGCTCATCCGGCGGTAGGTAGTATCGGCAAAGCTGTAATAACCTTTAGTAGAGTAGCGATAGCCCACCAGTTGGATATTGGTGCCGACATCGCTCAGCGACTTGTTATAGAGGAAGCGAATTGACTGCCCCTGATGATCGCTGTCGTCGGGTAGGGTGGCATTGGCCTGGGTGACATCCAGCGACACGGCGCCGAAATCGCCCATATTTTTCCCCACGCCGAGATTAAAGGCGCGGTAGCGGTCGGCGAGCTGCGTACCGCCATACAGCGTCCAGCCCGCAGGCAGACCGTGTAACACGGTACTCTGAAAGAACTTCGGCTCTTCTTGCTGATCGTTGCCGCTGCGATATTCGCCAGCGGTTAGCGCGTACCGGGTGTGCCCTTCGCGCTGCAGTACCGGCACCGTTGACCACGGCACGCTGAAGACCTGGCTGGTGCCGTCGTTTTCTTTAATCGTCACCTGCAGATCGCCGCCGTTGCCTGCGGCATAGAGATCGTTAATGGTGAACGGGCCCGGCGGGACCGTGCTCTGGTAAATCTCATAGCCGTTTTGTTTGATCGACACCTGCGCGGTGCCGCGGGCTATGCCATGGATCACCGGCGCAAAGCCCTTCTGGCTATCCGGCAGCATGTTGTCATCGCTCGCCAGCTGGGCGCCGCGGAAGTTTATGCCGTCGAAAATATCGCCGTTGGTGTAGCTATCGCCGAGGGTCAGGCGCGAGCGTAGCGGTGTGATGTCGCGCTCAAGCCAGGTGTTGACGTGTTGCCATTTGTTCTCATTGCTGGAACTGCTGCCGCCGCTGCTGTAGCTCCAGGTGGTGTTATCACGCAGCCGCCAGGCACCGAGATTGAGGCCGCTTTGCAGGTTTAAATAAGCGTAGTTGCTGCTGCCGCCGGTATCGTTATGGACGTTGTTACCGGTGAAGTTGTAGTTCAGCAGCCCGGCGTTGATGCCGTCATCCCACATTTCTGGCGGAATATAGCCGCGCGCGCGGTTGCCCATAAAAGCCTGCGGCACGGTGAGGTACAGGCGCTGCTGGCCGACATCGAAGCGCGTCGTGGCATCAGTGATAAGTTCGGTCAGCGGCACGCAGGCGTCGGTGGCGAGGGCACTCATCCCGTTCACCGCCGCGGTATTGACCCCCATGCCCGCCAGCTGGCCGCGGGTCAGGCACGGGCTTAACCCATGGCCTTTTTCGCCGCGGTTAAAAGTGACATCGCGAGTGGTCATAAAGCCGTCGTTAAGGTAAATATCGACGCGGTAGGTGCCGGGCGGCACCTCTTGCCCGTTTTCGAAACCGGAAAGATCGGCCACCGCCGCAGGGTCGTCAGCTAAAAAACGCGGGTTAAAATAGAGTTCAGCCTGCGCGTAGCCCGCCTGCAGGACAAAACAGAGCGCCACGGGGAGTTTCGCCATGGCCAAAATAGCGCGTGGGCGGAGCCTCGCGCTGCGGGAACCAAAACGGTCCTGTCCATATTTGAGATGTGACATAGTCCCTCCGGTCTCAATTCGCCCGGCTGTCAGTTCTTATTGTTATGCGCGGTTTGGCCCGCCCGGCGGGCCAAACCTGTATTAACGCAGCACGCCAGTCATTTTTGGGGTCAGCGCGCCGTAATCATTAATCGTGCGATAAGTAATGTTGCTACCGGCATCCGGCGGCAGCTTGACGGAGGTTTTACCCATTGGCGGCACCAGCGCGTTTTCCAGCACCCGGGTGCCGGCGTTAAGTTCGGTGACGGTCAGGTAATAAGGGGTAGGGTTAGTCAACGTTAACGACGAACCGCTGCGGCTAAAGCTCAGTTTTTCCGCCGCCTGATCCGGCGGTAGCGCCAGCTTCGCCGGGCGGTAATAGAGCTTGATGCGGCTGATAATCGCCAGCTGCAGGGTGTTGTCGCTCAGTTTGGATTTATCCATCGACGGGATGGCTTTCACGTTAATCCAGAACAGGCTTTCGCGATCCTGCGGCAGTTGTTTATTGGTGGCGTCAATGATGCGCAGGGTATTCTCTTTTTTGCCCTGCATGGCGAACAGCGGCGGCGTAATCACGAAGCGGCCATCTTTGCCGCCGTCGGCGTTTTCCACCCACGACTGAATCAGATAGGTGCTGTTGTCATCATTATTGGTCACCCCTAACTGCACCTGTTTTTGCCCGGCCGGATAGATAACCCGCGTGGCGCCGAGCGCAACGCCGGCCTGAGCCCAGGCGGAGTAACCGCTTGCGGCTATCATCAATAATCCCGCCAGTAGTCCGCGCGTCATCCCCAGTCTCTTTTTCACGTTTACCCCTTTTGTACTCACCGTTGTTTCCTGTTTCCGGCATATCTGCTGGTTAATTACTGATAGGTCAGGGAGAACCAAACTTGCGCGTTTGCCGCTCCTCCGGTGACCTGATTGCCGGTCGCCCGATATTTGGCTACAAAATGTAGCGTGGTGGGGCCGGTATACAGCCGCCGCCAGGCGCCCGGCGGGCTATTCAGCGGAATCAATTGATCTTCGTTATCAAATAACGCGATGCCGACGCCGGTGGCGATACCCGGTCCTTCGCCAACCGAGAGCACATCCGGATTTTTGCCATCGGCCACGCCGCGAAAAGACACGCCGACATGCTGGCTGACTGCGGTGCTGCAATCCTGAAGGTGAATATCGAATGGCACCGGGTTGGCATCTTCCCCGGCTGAATGAAAGCGATTACTGCTGATCTGCCCCATATTGACGGTCATCTGCTGGTCGCCGGCTTCAACACGGCAGGACTCAGCGATGATGACGCCTTGAAAACGCATGTTTCCCCCAGCCACCGTGACGTTCCAGTGGTTGCCGGCCAGCGCCAGCGGCGGAAACAGAAACATCAGCAGACCTGTCTTCACTCCTTGCATCGTTATCACCCCAATCCCGTAGTGGATAACGGGCCATCCTGGCCCGGAATGCTTCCCTGTCTGATGTTTGAATTACTCGTATTGCACTTTGAAGGTGGCGTCTGCGTTAGCAGTACCGGCAGTAGCCGCGCCAGTGGCGTAGTAACGCGCCTGGAAAGGAATGATGTTGGTGCCGTCGTTCAGCGTGGTGGCCGCGCTGAAGGTAGCGCCATCCAGGCCCAGCGGAGTGCCGGTTTTGTCGAGGATCTGTACGCCAACGTTGGTCGCGCCGCCAGCAGCGGAGCTCTGCAGAGCCAGAACGCTGGTGTTGGTGCTGTCAACCGCGGTACCAGAGAAAGCGACAGAGGCTTTGGTGGCGACAGAGGTATCACAGTCGTCTAACTGAATGTTGAAACCTACAGCGGAGCTGGTGCTGCCCGCGGTAGCCAGTTTTGCCGAACGAACCTGGCCTAACTGAACGGTCTGGTCGATAGAACCGGCATCGACTGCACAGGCTGCGTTGACGATTTCTCCTTTAAAATGCACTGTTCCGCCATTTACCGTGGTGGTATCGGCCAGGGCCGCCGCGGAGCTCAGGGACAGAGCTGACAGGACAACGATTGCCAGTGTTTTGATTTTCATGCTGTTTTCCTTTAAACAAAATCGATATTACGAACCAAAAATGGCAGTCGTCTTGCCTTCCAGGCATTCCATAAATCAGCCGAATGGTGCGACTGCCGGTTCTGCACAGTTTTTGCCCCTACTGATGAGTCAATTGGGGCCATTTTGACTCATCAGGATTTATGGCTTTTATTTTGTTAAGGTTGGTTTGGTTTTGGATTTATATACTTCTAATGGTTTGTTTTATGGATTTAAAAGCTATGACTTTGCCGTGAATGGAAAAACGGCGTACTTGACTTCGATAGCGAAAAGCGGGCGAATGCGAGATAGTCTGACGAGGATAAGTAAAGAAAGGTCGTTGGAGAATTCAATGTAAATCAATTAGATATAATTTTTTTTGATGAAATATGCACTTGTCAGTTGCAAAAGATTACAAAACATTTTTATGATATAGACAGTTTGGCCCCAATTGACTTGTTCGATATTAAAAATTTTCCTTTTTATCAATCGGTTATCCTATTTCTTCCGCGCTTGTAAATTTTCCTCTAACAGATTGTTTCTTTCCCAAATCCCGGCAAAACGCGCTGCATTACTGGCGGTATAACGGACAGTATGACGAATATTACGATGTCCGAGATAATCTTGTATCAAACGGGTATCAGCTCCTCTTTCCGCCAGTTCATAGCCGCAGGCATGACGCAGCATATGCGGATGCGTATGCGTCACGGTTCCCGCTTCTTCCCCGGCGGCGCGGATAATGCGATAGGCCTGTTGCCGTGAAAGCGGGGTGCCGCGGCGCGAGATAAATAGAGCGTCGCTTTTGCCTGCTGCCTTCCAGCCGGCCCGTTGCTGTGTCCAGCGCTCTATCGCTTCGCGTTCATCAAAACGCAGCGGATGTACGGTAGAGAAACCGTTCTTTAAGCGGCGAACATTGATGCGTCCTTCGTTAAGGTCGAGATCGCGATAGTGCAGATCAAGTAATTCGCTGATACGCATCCCGTGGCGAAATGCCAGCAGGATCAGACAGTAATCCCGTTCGCCGGTTGGGCCGTGCTGGGCCGCCTGCATCATTGCCTGAACTTCTTTGGCGGTGAGAAAACGACGTCGGTTCACAATTTTGAGCTCCTGAATTTAAGTTTACTCGCAAGGAACAGCCTGAGAAAAAATCTCAGGATGCATAAAAAATAATCTGAATGGAAAGCCCGTATTATTTGAGAGGGATAAAGACCAACAGGTATCACATTACATTTACACAAACATAAATTACCGCTACGCGATAATTCTTATTTTTATCTATTTTATTCTTTACCACAATAGAGCTGTGCCAGGTCGCGGGCAGGTGCATAAAATAGCAAGGAAAAAAGTTAATGCCAGCTATTTATTGAACGGAAAACATGTGCTGAAAGGATTAATTTAACAATAAATAACGAACTAATATCCTGATGAATTACAGGTGCATAGGAATGTTTTTTTCATGTTCTAAATAAGAACTTTTAAGAACAATAAACATATTTAACGTATGGTTAATTTTTATTAATGTTTCGCAAGAAAAAATCTATATATGAGGAAAGCTGCAATTTATCGCAGCCTAAACAGAGCAAATTTGCAACAGTCTTGCCGGGGATGGCGGGCAGGGGCTGGCAGTAAGAGGGAACCGACAACGAAACGCCATCCGTGGCGTAAGGCTACCTTACTGGAAAAGCGAGATTCTTTGCTTCTCGCGGGAATTATCCCAGATACCATAAAAGCGCCCGGCGTTACTGGCCGTGTACCAGACGGTATGGCGAATGTTGCGGTGGCCGAGATAATCCTGGATAAGTCGCGTATCGATGCCCATATTGGCCAGCGCAAAGCCGCAGGAGTGGCGTAACATGTGCGGGTGAATTTCCAGCGGTAATCCTGCCTGATCGCCGGAGGCGGAAATGATCTGGTAAAACTGTTGGCGTGACAGAGGATTACCCTTACGCGATAAAAATAACCACTCGCTGGTGGATTGTGGATATTCATCACGAATATCCAGCCAGCGCTTTAGCGCCTGGATCTCTTTATTCAGCAATGGATGAGTGGTTGAGAAACCTTTTTTTAATCGATGGATGTAAATACATTTTGAACGCAAGTCAATATCTGAAATTCGCAGGCGACAAATTTCGCTGGCACGAAAGCCATGAATAAAACAAAGTAATGTCAGGCAATAATTACGAGCTGCATGAGGTCCGCTATTGGCAGCATTGAGTAATGACTCAATTTCATTCTGAGTCAGGAAGTTCCTTTTTTTAATGTCACTATTATTCTTCATTATGTTCCCTTTCTTTTGCAGGCGTACATTACTATCCCATAGGCTCTGGCTGGCCTATTACAGGATCCGAAGATAGGTTGCGCATTTTATGAATAAGCATGATGCGAATCGCTTTTACTATCCCTCAGGTAACAAGAACTTTATCGCGGCAAAGCTGCGCGAAATCCTGTGGATATAATGAAGTGGCTTCATCGCCTGCAAGCTGTACGCAGGCGAATTCCTGATGCGAAGCGCTCAGGCATTTGATGTACATCGGTTTTCCTGGAGGTTTACACGTCCTGTTCATCCTTTCTCCTCTTGAGTATGCGCGCTTACAGCAAGGTCATAGACTACCGGCTGATAAACTGAGTCCTGGCTGGATAACGCTGCAAACCGTTATCCATGAGGATAATTGCCTCAATAAACAGGTTGGCGTTGCGTAAATGTTTTGCCATACAAAATAGCGTAAGACACCTGATAGCATTCACCGCAACACTACAACAGCGATTAAACCATACTGCAAAAATCGTAGAGAGAATAGCGTTAATAAATGTGCAGACGTTTCAAAGAGAGATTTTACTTATTATCGAGCAGTCGGAATTTTCCGCTCGCGTAATCAGTTAATGAGAGACTTAATCGGAGTTTTTAGGAAGTTTTAAGAAGTTATTGCGAAGCGCAATTTCTGCTGTAACCGCTTATGATTTATAGGAAATTTATCTCTGTTTGTATCAGAAAATAACGGCCCGGGCTTGTCAGGCTCAACAACGTAATAGTGACCAGAGAGCCCGGATTATATTTGTTGATGAAGCCGTATGGCGCTAATCAACTTCCCCAGTAAGCGCCACGGCTTACGAATTATCTTAACTGCTGGTAAAACAGGATAATCGCAATGGCAATCATGATAAGCCCTGAAACCATGCTCACTCCTTTCGCCGCCTGTGGGCGGGCCGCCAGTACCGCCCGCGACCCATAGCCGACCAACAGATAAATTAGCGTACAGGTCATCAGGTGCATCGCACCCAGCGCCGACATCTGCAGCGCCAGCGGCCAACTGCCGTGCGGATCGGTAAACTGCGGCAGCAGGGCGAGGAACAACAGAAAGACTTTTGGATTAAGGCCGCTAATGCATAGTCCCTTCACCGCCCACGCATTCCAGCTGCCAGCCGATTGTTGCGCCGCGCCCGGCGCCGCCGGATGGCGTAATATCATGACCCCGAGCCACAATAAATAGGCCGCGCCCGCCAGGGTGATCGCCGATAGCGCCAGTGGATGACCGGCGATTAACACCCCGACGCCGGCGACGACGATAATCGTTGCCAGCAGATGTCCTGACATCAGCCCCATCACCGCCGGAACGACGCGACGGCCGTTGATACCGGCGCTGATGGCATAGGCCCAGTCAGCACCGGGGGTAATAATCAACAGGAACGAGACTATCCAGAAGCTGGCGATCAGGCTTATTTCCATCAGCAACGCTCCACAACGATATTAGACATCACACACTCGCAAAATTAGGTTATCGTGTGAGAAAGAATATCGACATAGAAGCGAAATGAGCTTTCAATGTTATGTCATAATCCGGCGATAAAAGAGAAAATCTTCCAAATGGATAGCATAGATCGAAAAATTCTTGCTGAGCTGCAGGCCGATGGTCGTCTGTCGATAACTGAACTGGCGGAGCGGGTGAATTTGAGCCTCTCTCCCTGCCACCGGCGACTACGCGCGCTGGAGCAAGAGGGGGTGATCACCGGCTATCGCGCCAATCTCGACCCGGGAAAAATGGGGTTCAATTTTCTGGCTATCGTTTTCGCCACGTTAAAAGAGGGCGATAAAAAAGCGGTCAGCGCTTTTGAGGAGGCGGTGGCGGAGATCCCGCAGGTTGTGCTGGCGCAACGATTGTTTGGCGATCCGGACTATCTGATGCACGTCGTCACCCGGGATCTTCCTGCGTTTCAGAAACTCTATGATGACAAACTGTCGGCGATGCCCGGCGTGCAGCATTTACGCTCGACGCTGGTGATGAAAACCGTGGTGCAAGATCGCCCTTTCCCCCTGGAGACGTTAAACGCTTCCCGCTAATGCCCTGCTGCCAGGGCATTGTAGAATGGCGAATTACCACTTTTCATCACGCGCGTCGCGGCGGCCTTCGCGCCGATTTTCTCGCTTATCTTCGCGACAGCGCATATTGCTCTTGTCATCATTTCTCACGCATTCACGTTTTTCTGCACGTCCACTCTGGCGCGCATCCTGACGGATATCGCGAGCATCCTGGCGTTTTTCCGCGCGGTAGGTGGCGTGCGCGGTGAGGGTCGGCAGCAACAGGGCGGCGGTAAGCAGAGGCAGGATTATTTTTTTCATTGTCGGAACCTTAAATATAAAAATAAATCACGGAAGGTTATAATTGTGGTTCGTAATCTTATGTAAATCGATACAAAATGTGCTGAACTCTCTTTTTTTTAGTTTATTATTAAACAAGCCCGGCAAGTTCTCATTTTATTATTCTCGTTGCTACGTATTTTAGCTTATTACGCTAAAGAGATTACGAATATAGCATCAGGGCTCAGCCGCTTTAAGTATTTGCCTTGATTTTTATCAACGATCCTTATTCATCCGGTTGTGGCGGATATTTGGCCGTGCGATGCTCGCGGCATGAGATTTTTCTCAGTCTCCGCGAAGTTAAATGGAATTGTTAATAAAAGGAATATTATATGAAACGTTCAATTATTGCTGCTGCAGTATTTTCAACCGTGCTGATGAGTATTAATGCTTTTGCCGCGGCGCCAAGTGAAGAGCAGGGCGAGTTAGTTATTATTGGTAATGTTATTAATTCTTCCTGTCGTTTTGAAACCGATTATAGCAGTACGATTCAACTGGCTGATGTTGACGCTACCCGTTTTGCCGGCATGTCAGCCGGTGAAGTCTTATCCGGCAATTTCGCTACCAGTAGCGATCCATTAACTATCGTTTGCCCGGAAGGCACGGTATTGAAATCGATTGATATTAGCGGCGGGACCTATACTACCGGCGGCGTACTTAATCCTATCGCAACTACAACGTCTGCTAATGGTGTCGGTTTTAAATTAAGACTTGGATCCGCGGATATTAATGAAAATACCATATATGACGTCAATAATTTGCCGAATGCGGTGACTTCTTTGGGCAATGGCGTTTATCAAATGAACTTTTCGGCGCAATACGCCCGAATTAATGCCGCCACACCGGTAACCGCCGGTGAAGTCCGCTCGGTGTTAACGATTGCCGTCTCTGCGGAGTAAGGAACTGTGCCGGCGCTTCGCCGGCTATTATTGTGCTAAGGGTGTGGTGCTATGAAACGGATTTTATTAGCAGGTTTATTTATCGCTATGCAGCCCGCGCATGCCGGAGTGGTGATTTTCGGTACCCGGGTGGTTTATCCGGCTGAGAAACAAGAAGTGGTCGTACAGTTGATGAATCATGGCGCCCGCTCTTCACTGGTGCAGTCGTGGATTGACGATGGCAATACTTCATTGCCGCCGGAAAAAATCAACGTGCCTTTCCTGCTGTCGCCGCCGGTGGCGCGCATAACGGGTAACTCCGGTCAGCAGCTGCGAATTAAAAAGTTAGCCAACAAACTTCCGGCGAACAAAGAGTCGCTGTTTTATCTCAACGTACTCGATATTCCTCCGAATACACCAGGAAGTGAGGGGGCGAATACGCTGCGGTTTGCCATGCAAAACCGCATTAAGCTTTTTTATCGCCCTAAAGGTATCGCGGCGGTAAATAAAGATACGTTTAAAAGTATTTCGTTGTCTTCGCGCAAAAACGCTCTGCATATTGCCAATGGTTCGGCAAATTGGTTGACGATTACTGAAATTAAACTCAGTAACGTTAAAGTCAATGAGCGCAGCGTTATGCTTGCGCCGTTATCCAGTCAGGATGTCTTTTTAAAAAATAATCTCGCCCGCCAGTATTCGCTAACGATGATTGATGATAATGGAAACTTTATTAGCGACAGGCTCAATGTAAAATAATAAATAATGGAGTTGGCCATGTTAAGGATGACGCCGCTTTCCTCAATGATATTGTTGGTTTTATTATCCGGTCAGCTGCAGGCCGCTGAAGAGACTTTTGATACCAATTTCATGATCGGCGGAATGAAAGGTGAAAAATCATCAAGCTTTCACTTTGCGGATAATCAACCACTGCCCGGTGAATATGAATTAGATATTTACGTCAATAAACAATGGCGTGGTAAATATCCAATCGTAGTCGCCAGTAATCCGGATGATACCTGCCTGTCATCGGCATTATTACATCAGTTGGGAATCAAAGCGGATAGCGCGCCGTTGGCAAAAGATAACCAGTGCATGACGCTTAAATCCGCGGTGCGGAGCGGTAGTTATACGTTTAATATCAATATTTTTCAGCTTGATTTAGAAATTCCGCAGGCCTACGTTCTGGATCTTGAGCGCGGCTACGTCGCGCCGGAAAGTTGGGACCGAGGCGTTAACGCGCTCTATACCTCTTATTATCTGAGCCAGTATTACAGCGACTATAAAGACAGTGGCAATAACAAAAGCACTTACGCCCGCTTCAACAGCGGGCTGAACCTGTTGAGCTGGCAGTTGCACTCTGATGCCACCTACAGTAAAGCCGATAGCGGCGGCGGCGACTGGAAAAGCAACACCCTGTATCTGGAGCGCAGCTTTGCGCCGATTTTAGGCACCTTGCGCGCGGGCGACATGTATACCTCAGCGGATATTTTCGATGCGGTACGCTTTCGCGGCGTTCGTCTGTTCCGCGACATGCAAATGTTGCCAAACTCAAAACAGAACTTTACGCCAATCGTGCAGGGGATTGCCCAGAGCAACGCGCTGGTAACCATCGAGCAGAACGGCTTCACCGTCTATCAGAAAGAGGTGCCGCCGGGGCCTTTTGCGATTGCCGATTTACAACTCGCCGGCGGCGGGGCGGATCTCGATGTCACTATCCGGGAAGCCGACGGCTCGGTAACCACCTACCTGGTGCCTTATTCCTCGGTACCCAATATGTTGCAGCCGGGGGTGTCTAAATATGACATTGCCGCCGGGCGCAGCCATATTGAAGGCGCCAGCAATCAGGAAGACTTTATGCAGGCCAGCTATCAATATGGCCTGAACAATCTGCTGACCCTGTATGGCGGTACCATGCTCGGTACCGACTATCAGGCTTTTACTATGGGAACCGGGTGGAATACCCATCTCGGCGCGGTGTCCGTTGACGGTACCTGGGCGCGCAGCGATCAGGATAACGGTACTTTTGAAGGGCAAAGTTATCAGATTGCCTACAACAAATACCTCACCCAGACTAAAACGCGCTTCGGTATGGCGGCTTATCGCTATTCAACCAGCGACTATCGCACCTTTAACGATCATGTCTGGGCGAAGAACCGTAATAGTTATCACCATGATGATAATGACGTTTACAACATTGATGATTATTACCGTTATGATTTTGGCCGTAAAAATAGCTTATCCGCCAATATTAGCCAGTCGTTGCCGGAAGGATTAGGGTCTTTCTCACTGAGCGCTTTATGGCGTGATTACTGGGGAAAAAGCGGCAGTAATAAAGATTATCAACTGAGTTACACCAATAACTGGCAGCGGGTTTCCTGGACCATTTCGGCCAGCCAGACCTATGACGAGGATCATCATGAAGATAAGCGCTTTAACCTCTTCATTTCGATTCCGCTGATCTGGGGAGAGAGCGATAGCGTGCTGGCGCGTCGCCTGACGCTGTCGAATTCGACGACCTTCGATAACGACGGTTTTGCCTCCAATAATACCGGCATCAGCGGTACGGGCGGCCAGCGCGACCAGTTTGACTATGGCGTGAACCTAAGCCGGCAGCAGCAAAACCATGAAACCACCGCCGGCGGCAACCTTACCTGGAACGCGCCGCTGGCGACGCTGAGCGGCAGCTACAGCCAGTCGTCGAAATATACCCAGGCCAGCGGCAGCCTGTCTGGCGGGGTGGTGGCCTGGTCCGGCGGCGTCAATTTCGCTAACCAGCTATCGGAAACCTTCGCCATTATTCAGGCGCCGGGTCTGGAAAATGCTTACGTCAATGGTCAGAAATATCGCACCACCAACGCGCAGGGAACGGTCATTTTCGACCATGTATTGCCCTATCGCGAAAGTTCGTTACTGCTGAATACCGCCAATACGCAGAGCAAAACCGAGTTGATTGGCAACCGTAAAGCGGTCGCTCCGTACCGCGGGGCGGTGGTGCTGGCGCGGTTCGATACCGACCAGCGTCAACCCTGGCTTATTCACGCCGAACGCCCGGACGGTACGCCGCTGAAATTTGGCTATGAAATTGAAGATAACGACGGACAGAATGTCGGCGTCGTCGGCCAGGGCAGCATGCTGTATATCCGCACCGATAACGTTCCGCCGTCGATTACCATCGCGGTCGATAAGCAGCAGGGCCATTACTGCACCATTACATTTAAACATACCATTGATGAAGGTAAGACCTATGTCTGCCGCTAAAAGGACGATTTTCATGAAATGGATAATTTTGCTGGTATTAAGCTTATGCTCTTTTTTAGCGCGGGCGGGGAACTGTGAATTAACGCCGAGCATCCCTCCGGCGTCGATTGAGGCTAGCGGCAACTACACTTTTAAACCGCTGGCCGCCAACGGGGAGCTCAATTTACGTGATAGTTCACTTCAGGCTAACGCATTCAGCTTTCGCTGCCCCAGTAACTCAAATATTACGGTCTCGGTCAGTCTGCAATCGCCACCACAAACCTCCTACTATGTTGAAGTAGGCAGTAAGATCTATGAGATTAATTTCTCCTTCGACCAGACAAAAATGGAATCGTTGGGAAACGGAAAAATTGTTGAAAACCAAGTATATAATTTGTCAGATATGTTTAATAGTTTGGTCGGCATACGTTATGAGATTAAAGAAGGTAGCGCTAACGGGCAGCGTGTTACTCCCGGAGTGCCTTTCCAGATGCGTTACGGTATAGTTTTGAAGTATTGTAAGAATAATGAATGTCATAACGTTAACATCAATTACACCTTTAACGTCACCCTGCAGGTAAATATTATGACCTGTGGTTTTAACTCCCCGGAGCGCCTTATTAATATGGGCGATTACAGCTACTTCGATATTAAAGAAGACAAAGCGCAATATCGCATGGAAAGCGTCGATATCGACTGTAGCCGGGACGAGTCGGCGGTATTCGAACTGACGCCGGGTAAAATTGATTACTACTTTGTCGCCGCCTCCGGCTTTGCCGGCACCAGCAAAATATTGAAGAATGACGATCAGGATGCCGCCACCGGCGCCGGCGAAGTCGGTTTTCATCTGCGCGATAGCCTGGGCGGGGAACTCCAGTACGGCAGCGGTTTCCTTTATCACTCCGACGAGGAGGCCCGGCATGGCAGCAACAACCCGATTTATCTGCAAATCAAGCCGATGAAATATGGCGAGAATATCCGCGGCGGCACGATTAAAAGCCGGGTTATTATCGTCATCAACAATAACTAGCCCTCTGTACCGCGCGCCTTCCTTTGCGCGCGGCATGCCTGGGTTAGGTGGTCGCGACCGCTTCAGGTCGCGGCTGCGGCTGGCGAATACTTATCAGCGCCACCAGCGCCAGTAGCGCAAAGGCCAGCAGCATCAGCGCAATGGGGATATAGCTATCCCACATCATTAAAAAGGCTACCGCCAGCATCGGGCTAATACCACCGGAAATCACCGCCCCAATCTCATGCCCCAGCGCCAGCCCGGTGTAGCGTACCTCCACCGGAAACAGATCCACCATCAGACACGGCTGCGCGGCAATCATCGCGCCATGGCACAATGGCAATGCCAACAGCATGGCGAGCAGCAACGCCGGGAAGGTGTGCATATTCAGCAGCCAGAAGAAGGGGAAGGCAACCAGCGCCATGCCTATCACGCCGATGTAGTAAAGCCGCTTGCGGCCAATGCGATCGGAAAGCCATCCCCAGCCGAGAATCGTGGCGATCTCCACCGTCATGGCGATGGTGACCGCCGCGATCAGATCGCGGGTGTCGATGCCGATATGTTTGCAATAGACCACTGAAAACGTGAAGAAGATATACACCGCGCCGTTTTCCGCCAGCCGCAGGCCGATAGCCTGTAATATCGCTCGTGGATGATTTTTGAAGGCGCTCAGCACCGGTAAATGATGGGCCTCATTTTTGCTGTCGTTTTCTGCTTTGCGCGCCACGAATTCCGCGTTCTCCTGGATGTTACGGCGAATATAGACGCCCACCAGAAAGATAAACAGGCTGAGCAAAAACGGAATACGCCACGCCCATGACATCACCTCTTCCTGCGGTAGCAGCTGCACCAGGTAGAATGCCAGCGAAGAAAGAACAAACCCGCCGCAGACCCCCACCTGGCTCCAGGCGGTGTAGTACCCTTTCTGGCTTTCCGGCGCGTTTTCGCTCAGCATCAACACCCCGCCGCCCCATTCGCCGCCGGAAGCCACGCCCTGCACAAAGCGCAGCGTAATCAAGGCGATTGGCGCCAATACGCCGATATGGGCGTAGGTTGGCAGCAGACCAATTAAGAACGTACTGGCGCCCATCAGCGTCAGGGTGATGATAAGCGTCATTTTGCGACTGTAGCGATCGCCGAGATGGCCGAATATCACGCCGCCGAGGGGGCGGGCGATAAAGCCGATGGCGAAGCCGGAAAAGGCTAAAAATGAACCGAGCAGCGGGTCATTCGTGGCCGGGAAAAACAGCGGCCCGAAGACCAGCGCCGCCGCGGTGCCATACAGGAAAAAATCGTACCATTCCAGCGAGTTGCCGAGAAAAGACCCGATGATTAATTTGCGCATAGGTTGCGCCGGGGGGACCGTTGTACCGCTCACAGCTCCAGACATAAGGTTAACTCCAGTGCAGGTGAATCAGGCGGCGCCTGCTGGCGCCGGGCGATGGGTCGGCAGGGTTTTTATGGTTATGATGAAACTTAACGGCACGACGCCATGCTAAGGGTATGGAACTGGCGATTAAACCAGACCAGCCCGTCGCTGGGGTTGCCGAAGCGGATCTGTTTGACCTCGCAATAAAATACGCTGTGGCTGCCCACTTCATGGCTGTCGGCAATGACGCAGTCGCAGTTCGCCACGGCGGAAGCCAGCGCCGGCGAACCGGTCTCCAGCGCCAGCCATTCGTCGTGCAGGAAGCGTTCTTCGGAGCGGATTTGGCCGTTGGCGAAAATCCCGGACAATTGCTGATGCTGTCCGGAGAGCACGTTAACGCACAGCACGCCGTTGTGCTGGAATTTGCCGTGCGCGAAGGACGAGCGGTTCATACATACCAGCAGCGTCGGCGGCGAATCCGTCACGCTACACACCGCCGAGGCGGTAAAACCGAAGCGGCCCGCCGGGCCATCGGTGGTAATGATGGTGATCGCGCTGCCCAGTTGCGCCATGGCATTACGAAAATCAGATGTCAGGTTCATAGTAATACCCGTTATTTCAGTTTGACGTATTCGAAGCCTTCAATAACCAGCCGCGGGGTTTTGGCCCGCGAACAGCACAGCAGGATCTGGTCGTTATCTTCGCGTTCTTCTTCGGTTAAATACTCGTCGCGGTGGTCAGGTTCGCCGCTGCAAACGTTGGCGAGGCAGGTGCCGCAGACGCCCTGTTGGCAGGAGACTTTGACTTTGATGCCGGCCTTTTGCAGCGCGGCGACGATGGTCTCGTTTTCACCGACGGTGACGCTCAGATTGAGTTCCGGAACCGCAACCTCAAAGCTGCCGCCGCTGGTTTCTACCTCGCGGTTGAAATACTCCTGATGCAGCCGCTCCGCGCTGAAACCGCATCCCTGAGCCGTTTCGTTAATCCACGCCATAAAACCCTCCGGGCCGCAAACGTACAGGTGGCCGGCGGCGGCGTGAGGCGTCAGGAGTTCCTGAGGGCGGATCCTGCCGTTTTCATCGCTGATATGCAGCTGAACCTGAGCGCTAAAGTGGCAATCCGCCAGTTCGGCCAGAAACGCCATTCCCTCACGGCTGTGGCCGCAGTAATGCACTTCGAAGGATTTCCCGGCGCGAAATAGCGTATCGGCCATCGCCAGCATCGGCGTGATGCCAATGCCGCCGCCGATCAGAATGCTATGAGGCGCCGACATCTCCAGCGCGAACAGGTTGCGCGGAGGGCTAATTTGCACCTCGTCGCCGGGCTGTAAAGCGTGCGCCGCCAGCGAACCGCCGCGCGAGGCGCGATCTTTGAGGATCCCCAACCGATAGCGCTGCGGGTGATGGGCGCTGCCGCACAGCGAATACTGGCGCACGATGCCATCGCCAAGATGCAAATCGATATGCGCCCCGGCGCTAAACGAGGGCAGGGGAGCGCCGTCCGGCGAGGCCAGCGTCAGGACTACCACCTCGGCTCCCTGAATTTCGCGTTCTGTGACGCGTACCGTCAATGTTTCAGCCATAGTTTTTCTCCACCCGCGAAGGGCTTAACGCATATAAATGCCGCCGTTGATATCCCAGGTCGCGCCGGTGATAAAGGTGGCGGAGGGCGCCGCCAGCAGTTCTACCGCGCGGGCGACCAGCAGCGGATCGCCAAGCCGCTTCATCGGGATCATCTCCAGCAGCGCCGGCATTTTCTCTTCCGGCACCGCGGCGCGAACGGAAGGTAGATCCAGCGGCCCCGGCGCAATCGCGTTGACGCTCACCCCGGCGTTGCTCAGGGCGCGGGCGAAGACTTTGGTCAGCGTAATAATGCCGCCCTTGGAGGCTGCATAGTGGGCGCCGGAGGCGGTACCGCCGTTTTGCCCGGCCAGCGACGCGAGATTAATAATGCTGCCCTGCTGGCGCTGGCTGAAATAGCGGCCGATAGTCTGGCAGCCGACGAAAGTACCGCGCAGATTGGTGCTGATGACGCGATCGAATTCTTCTACGTCGATCTCCATGATCGGCGTGGTCAGGGTTAAGGCGGCGTTGTTGACTAGCACATCGAGTTCGCCGAAACGTGCGCGGATCTGCGCCAGCGCGTCGCTGAACTGTTGCGGCTGGCGAATATCCAGCGCCAGCGGCAGCAGCCGCTGCTGGCTGAGATCGATCTCCTGCGCGCTGCGGGTGACCGTATCGAGATTGAGGTCGGCCATCGCCACCTGATAGCCCTGTTGCCAGAGATGGCGGCTGATAACCAGCCCGAGGCCGTTGGCCGCGCCGGTAATAAGTACGCTACGTGTCATAAAGTCCTCACAGGATGTAGCCAATGCTATGCAGGTAATCGTCGCCGTTAATCAGGCGTACGACCTTTTGCAGGATGCGGAAACTGTCGCCCTCCGGCGCCAGCGTCCAGGTGACGTCAGCGGCGTAGTGCTGTTCATTGCCCTTGCGGTACTCGTAAAGGAATTGGGCGCAGCGTACTTCGACGACCTCATCGCTGGCGCTGAGCAGGCGATAACGGCCGCTCATGCGGATAGTGCGCGCGCGCGGGGTGGTGGAGATCGATTCGCCGCTGTATAAACGCTGCACGCGTTTTTCCCGCATCTCGTGGTTGTCGTAGGCGTAGTTGAGCACATTGGCGAAATCGGTGGTCTGCTGATCGATGGGAATGATGTACATTCCCTCAGCGCGCCACAGCGCCAGCCATTCACGGAATTCGCCTTGATCGAGCAGGTCCGCTTCCAGGTTAATAAACTGAATGGCGGCGTTGAGGATAGGTGATGTGTTCATTATTGCCCCCGGTTATCAGCGGTCATGTACTTTTTCCATTGTTGATAGGCGGCGCGCATGCCGGTTTCGGCGCTGACGTCGCTGCGCAGGCCGTCGGCGGTGCGGACTTCGCCGGGCAGGCCGCGGTTGAGCATGATCCACAGATCGTCGCCCGCGCCGCCGCCGCGCTGCACCCGCTCCCAGGCCTCTGAATCATCGGGGGTGCCGAAGCCCATCGGCCCCTGGAAGTGTTCGTGCAGCCGCAGGCGCGCCTGGTTGGCGATCGCCGGGCCATCTTTCATGGTCAGCACCATGTGATGAATTTCCGTCTCTTTTACCGATATCGGCTGCAGCACGCGGAAGAAGGCCATTGAACAGGCGACATTGGGGAACAGGTTAAGGTTAAAACCGCTGCCGCCGACCGCGCGTACGATGCGCCGCACCTGCTGCTCGTCGTGACCTTCCTCGCGCAGGGCCTGGGCCAACTCGCTAAAGCGCTCCGGGATTGGCGCATCGAGATTGGCTTCCAGATCGATAAGCTCGGGGATCATCACCATCACGCTGTGGCCATTGCCGAGATCTTCCACGAAACCTTTGCCGTCGACGAAGTTGAGCATCTCTTCGGTCTGTTTATCGACCGAGCTTAAAAACGACTTATGGACGATCGGGAAGTGATAGCCGTCGGTGGTATTTTCCAGCTGGATTTTCCAGTTGCCGGGAAAGCGAAAACGGTGCGCGGTGGTGGCCTGCAGCGCGTAGCCAGCCCCCTGTTTCATGAACAGATCCATCCATTTCATCGCCGGGCCGAGGAAGTCGGTCAGTGGCTCAATGTCGTGGTTGAAGCTGGCGAAAATCATTCCGGCGTAGCTTTCAACGCGCAGGCGCACCATGCCGAGCTCAGATTTGTTCAGCGTATCGCCGTAGCTCTCTGGATGCGGTACCCCGCGCAGCGCGCCGTCGAGGCCATAGCCCCAGCCGTGATACGGGCAGGTAAAACCGTTCGTTTTCCCGCTGCGATGTTCGCAGACGGTGGCGGCGCGGTGGCGGCAGCGGTTGAGCAGCACGTTGATATTGCCTTTGCGATCGCGCACGACGATCACCGGTTGGGTACCCACCATCGAGGATTTATAGCTGCCGGCGTCAGGGATTTCGCTCTCGTGGGCGACCCATACCCAGGTACGGTTAAAAATGTTGTCGATTTCGAGGTCGAAAATTTCCTCGGAAGTATAGAGACAGGTATGGACCCGGTCGCTTTGCACCAGTGCCGCCAGCGTTTCGGCGGTATGGCTGGTATCGATATTTTTTACCGGAATACATTCAGACATTGTCACTCTCCACATATCTCTTTTAATGATCATCAGGCACCGGTAAATCGGCGAGCGAATGCCAGTCATCTACCGGGCGGCTAAATAAATTACGGGTGGTAAAATGATGAATTAACCACTGTTGATCTTGTTTAATAAATTCAATGACGAGCTCCGCGCTATTTAAATGCGAGCCGCCGCGGCGAAACGTTGAAGCCTGCAGCATTTTCCAGCGGCCGACCGCGCGGTTATTTTCGTCAACGCGAATATGCTCGGCCGTTAAATAATGTACGTTGATGGCGAAGTGTGACGGCTCGCTAATATAAGCGTTCATCATCCCGACGATCGCCGCTCTGCCGCAATGGCGCCCGAGCTTGTGTTGATATAATTCGCCGATGCCTTCCCAAATAGCCGTTTCGCTAAATAGCGCGCCAATTTGCCGGGCGGTATCCGGATGCGTCAGGTCATCACAGAGATGCATATACTGGCTGATGGCGTTACGGATCTGCACTACGGCTTCCAGCTTTTCCAGGCGTTGCAGCATTTCTTCATTCATTACCGGCTCCGTATAACTCATAAATAGCCTGGCTGCGGCGAGTGGCCGAAGAACATATTGCCGGCGTTGATGTACGTCAGCTCGCCCATAAAGGCGTGCTGGGTGATGACCATGGAGTCGCGGGCATAGCGCTGCAGCGGGCTGCGCATCGATATGCCCGGCATCCCGGCCAGTTTCAGCGCGCGGGTGGTAACCGAAGCAGAGACGCGGGTAATGTGGGTGGAAGAGAGGCGCATGGCGTTAATCCGCTCTTCTCCCGGTTCATCGCCGCGCAGAATCGCTTGCCAGACATCGTCGATGGCGTCGTAGAACCAGCAGCGCGCCGAACGCAGATCCGCTTCGCAGTGAGCGATTTCCATCTGCGCGAATTGGCGATCCGCCAGGCACGGCGCGCCGGTGACCGAGCTCTGGCGTTCGGCAATGGCGTAAATTTCTGATAACGCCGCGCGGGCGATACCCAGCGCGACCACCGACAGCACCTGAGTGGCCAGCGACAGTACCGGATAGCGATACAGAGGGCCTTCGAGGTTAAGTTCGCCGCCGCGAATAAAGGTCCATTCCTGCGGCACGAAGGCATTATTCAGCACTACGTCATGGCTGCCGGTACCGGAGAGGCCGACCGTATTCCAGACCGGATCGATGGTGAACTCCCCGGCGGGTAGTACCGCGATGCGCGGCAGCGGACGATCGCTGCCGTCATCGGTCAGAATACCCACGCCGATAAGTTCGGCGCCGCTGCAGCCGCTGGCGAAGCTCCAGCGCCCGCTGACGCGGTAGCCGCCATCCTGAGTCGTCGCTTTTTGCGGCGGGAAGATCCCGCCGGCAAAGACAATATCCGGCCCGTGGCGGTAAAGCTCATCGAGACTGCTCGGCGGTAGGCCGCCAAGATAAAACGGATTCATGCCGAAACTCGCCACCCAGCCGGCGGATCCGTCCGCTGTTGAGAGCGTTTCAATTAACTGACAAAACTCCGCAGGTGATATTTCATCGCCGCCGTAGCGTTTTGGCACAAGCGCGCGATAAACACCGATCTTTTTAAAGCGGGAAATAATATCCGCTGGGATATATTTCTGCTGCTCGAACTCCTCGCTGCGCTTTTTAATATCTGCGAGTAATTCGGCAAACTCTATTGTCGTGGCGTGCAGGGTCTTTTCCGCACGCGAAGTTGCAGAGGGGTTTAACATGCGATTTAGCCTCTTCCAGTTAATGAAAGTACGGTTTTATTATTTTAATTTTTCCAGCAAATACTCAGCGTAATTAAGTAAATCAAACTCTTTATTTTTATTGGCGACTAATTGCAGAGCCACCGGGCGATGATTAATTTCGCCAAGCGGAAGGCTCAGGGCCGGGTGGCCGCTTAAATTAAATGGGCGCACCAGGCGAGTCAGGTTGACCACCTTGAGCGGATCTGCCGCTTCTTCCAGCGTTGGCGGGCATTCCGGCAGGGTCGGCAGCAGAATCAGCGGGGTTTTCGCCAGTTGGGCATCCACCGCGGCGCTAAATTGCTGACGCACGCTTTCCGCAGCCTGCCGTTGCTGAGGGCCAATCTCCGCGCCGGCGCGGATCCGCCGGGCGACATCCGGCGCCAGGTTCGGCGCGTTGATGATGCTGTGAAACGCCAGCCAGTTTTCCTGGCTTATCACCGTAAGCCCGGCCTGATGCGCTTCGTTGAACCCCGGTAGTTCAGCGCTTGTCCATGCCAGCCCCGCCTGCTGCAGACGCGAGAAGATCAGTTGCTCAATTTCCGGCGTTGCCGTGCCTGCCAGATAGCTCATCGCGGGGACTTCCCGGCGCGCAGGAGGCGCTGATTCCCCCAGCGCTTTTGCCAGCGCCTGACGCAATGTGGCGATATCGCGGGCGAACAGGCCGACGCAGTCGAGCGAACTTTCCGTCGGCATGACCCCAGCGCGGCTCAGACGGCCAAAGCTCGGCTTCAGGCCAGCCACGCCGCAGCAGGCCGCGGGCATTCGCACCGAGCCGCCGGTGTCGGTGCCAACGGCGAAGTCGACTTCACCGGCCGCGACCACGGCGGCGGAGCCGCTGGACGAACCGCCGGGGATTAACTGCGGATAATGCGGATTGCGCGGCGTACCGCTATGCGGGTTGATGCCGGTGACGCCAAAGGCCAGCTCGTGCAGGGTGGTTTTGCCGCGCAGCTGGCAGCCGTTATCCAGCAGCGCCTCGACTACGGCGGCATGGCGAACGGCAGGAGGCGCATCCTGCAATACCGGGCTGCCGGCGCGGGTCGGAAAACCGGCAATATCGAGACTGTCTTTAACCGCAAACGTCAGCTCGCCTTCGCCAAGGGTGAAGCGCGAGATAAACCCGGATTCTGCGTTTTCTGCCTCTGTACGATGTTCAGTAACCATGTTTCACATCTCCGTGAGGGGGATAATTACCGCGCGAAATGACTAAAAAACGACCCGCTGGCGTTTGAGGTAATCTTGTCAGTAAAACTTGAAATTTCAAGTAATTTGTCACCTGTTTTTTACATCGTAATTGACGATAAGATGATGCTATGAAAGAGAGGTTGTTTTTTAACTCATTGATTTAAATCATTAAACATTGGTGTTTAAATTTTAATCTCTTGAAGGGCGTCACAAAAATAAATGAAAAATATAAGTTAAAAAAATGATAAAAAAGTGTGCGAAAAACGCAGGGGAGGGTAAAACAAAATGAATAACCATTTATAGTAAATGGTTATTTTCGCAGAGGATCAGTCATCGAGGTTGTGCAGAATGAGCGCCAGCACCTGATTCATCTTTTTTTCCTGCGCCGGGGTGACGCCCTTGAAGGCTTTAGCAAACACGGTTTCCGCTAATGCCCGGGCTTCGGCAACCTTGGCTTCACCGGCGGCGGTGAGTTCCGCTTCGGTGACCCGGCCATCGCTGACGCTAACGTGGGTCGTGAGCAGGCCATCATCGCGCAGACGGCCAACAATTTTGGTCACCGTCGGCATCTTACTAACGGCATATTCGGTGATCCGCGAAATACTGGCGCGGTGGTATTGGTGCACCAGCATCAGTACGCGGAAGCGGGAAAGGTCGATGTCGATTTTTTTGAGCTCGATTTCCATTAATTGGGTATAACGGGCGTAAACGTTAACCACCCAGAAGAAGGGGAACTCTTCTTTATGAAAGCGGCTTTCGTGGCTCTCTGGCGGGGTCGAAGAGTGAGTCTTATCCACAAGCATCTCCTTGCCTGATGACGATAGAATGTGCAGATGGTATGCGCATTTAGCGGTTATTGCAAAACGCAGTACTGCGAAAACCATGCGCTATGATGCCGGGAGGATGGTCTCTTTGTTAGCCGCGCGTTGTTCATCGTAGCAACCGCCTGTCGCCGGAGGTCACTCATTCTCCAGCAGACGCATAAATACCCGTAGCGCCTCGTCTAACTGCTGAAGTTGCGGGGCGGAAAGCCCCGTCAGCAGTTGTTGCTCATTCGCCACGTGGGTGGCAACCGCCTCATCGATCAGCGCTCGTCCCTCTGGCGTTAACGCGACCAGCATGCTGCGGGCATCCTGAGGATTTGCTAAGCGGGTAATCAACCCTCGTTTTTCCAGCGCCTTGAGGCGATGGGTCATCGTGCCGGAGGTAATCATCAGTGTCGAAAAGAGCTGGGTCGGCGACAGCACGAATGGCTCGCCGGCGCGGCGCAGCGTCGCCAGCATGTCGAACTCCCAACGTACCAGCCCGTGTTTAACAAACGCCGCCTCCACCCGCGGCTCCAGCAGCATGGCGCAGCGCTTGAGGCGGCCAATCGGCCCCATTGGGCTGCAATCCAGATCCGGGCGCTCGCGCTGCCATTGGGCGAGAATGCGGTCAACGGCATCCGTTGGCGGTAATTTGTCCATGTGTGCTCACTTGTCTTGATATCAAGATATTGATCGATACATACTTGCTGCACAATTTAACTTGATATGAAGATAAAATCATGGCCTTTTTTACTCGTCATCTGGCGGTCGATCTGCTGCTGACCGCGCTGGCTCCCGCCATCTGGGGAACCACTTATATCGTCACTTCGCAATTCTTGCCGCCGGACCGTCCTTTTATCGCCGCGCTGTTGCGCGTGTTGCCCGCCGGGATTGCGTTGTTACTGTGGAGCCGCCAGTTTCCGCAGCGCGGTGAGTGGTGGAAGCTGATCATTACCGGAATATTAAATATCGGCGCCTTTCAGGCGCTGTTGTTTATCGCCGCCTACCGCTTGCCCGGCGGGCTGGCGGCGGTGATCGGCGCGATTCAGCCGCTGCTGGTGATGCTGCTGGCCTGGTGCGTGGATCGCCAGCGTTCGCCGTGGCTGGCGGTGGTTTCCGCCTGCGCCGGGATCATCGGTATGGCGATGTTGCTGCTTTCTCCGCGCACGGTGCTGGATTCGTTAGGTATCGGCGCCGCTTTTCTTGGCGCCGTCAGTATGGCGCTGGGCACCTGGTTGTCGCGGCGCTGGGCGCTATCGTTGCCGGTTGTGGCGATGACCGGCTGGCAATTGTTGATAGGCGGGGTCGTGTTACTGCCCATCGCGCTGCTGGTGGACCCGCCGTTGCACAATATCACTCCATTACAGGCGGCAGGTTATGTCTGGCTGTGTGTGGCCGGAGCGATGCTGGCGTATGGATTATGGTTCCGAGGTATCAGCCGATTGTCGCCGGTGGCGGTATCGGCAATGAGCCTGCTAAGTCCGGTGACGGCGGTGCTGCTGGGGTGGATCTTTCTCGGGCAGAAAATTGAGGGGATGGCGCTGGCGGGCCTTATTGTGGTGCTGGCGAGTGTGCTCTCTATTCAGCGCGCGCTGGCGAAACGTTGACGTGAAAAAGCCCCATAAAGGGGCTCGACATTGCCGTGTTTTTTTACGTGGCGGGAGCCAGACCAGCCGTCCTGAGACGACCTGTCCGGCAGCTCCCTCTGCGACCATTCGGTTATTTAGACAGTTCCGCCGTCATGTGTACCTGATTACCGGTATAGGCTTCGGTAATGTGGTAAGAGGCGCCCTGATCTTTAGCGATAGCAGCGATTTTTGCTTCTGCGTTGTCCAGGGTATCAGAGGTCACGCTCACCGGGTGAGCCGCGAAGCTTGCGAAAGAAACCAGAGACAGCATACCAGCAGCAGCAAGTAATTTTACGTTTTTCATGGTGTTTATCCTTTTAACTTTTATGGTGGAAAGCGTTGTGCTTTCGATGGATTTATAATAAGTCTGCTAACTATAACGTACGTTGCAAAAAGTGCGATTTAGATCACATTTTTATGACGGTTTGATGACTGTAAATGGGATTTTTATTGAAAAAAACTGTGAAAACAGAATGTTATATCTCATCTTCGAGAGTGCTAATTTCCGTTGACCCGCGTTTAAGCCTCAACAGAATTTCGCCTGGCATTGATTGTGTGAATGGTTTGGTGGTTTTTTTGGCTTGTTGTGACCGCGATACTTCGCCCGCTGGCGAAGCATTGCTAACCATCGGCGCGCTACAGTGCGGCTTCATTCATTGCTGGAGGAAAAAACCATGATTGCGGTACTCTTTGAAGCACAGGTCACGCCAGCGCAGCAGGAACGATACCTCGCGCTGGCGGCGCAGTTGAAACCGCTGCTGGAAACCATCGACGGCTTTATCGCCATCGAGCGTTTTCAAAGCCTCAGTGCGCCGGGAAAGATTTTGTCGCTGTCGTGGTGGAGGGACGAACAGGCGGTGACGGCCTGGAAGCGCAATATTTGTCATCAGGCGGCGCAGCGGGAAGGGCGGGAGTCTATCTTTGCTGATTATCAGATTCGCGTGGCACAGGTACTGCGTGAATACCAGATGCAGAGTTCACGTTCTGCGTAACCAATATTAAGCGGAGGCAGTATGTTGCACCCTGCGGTTGTCATTGATGATGACGAAGCGCTGGCCGTCGCGATGGCGGCGGTTGCCTCGGCGATGGCTGACCCTTCACGAGTGAAAATACTCTGCGCGCTAATGGATGGCCGGGCATGGACGGCGACTGAGCTCTCCGGCGCGGCGGATATTTCGCCGTCGACCGCCAGCGCTCACCTTAGCCGTCTGGTCAACAGTCGCTTACTGATCTGCCTGGCGCAAGGGCGACATCGCTACTATCGGCTGGCGGGCGGCGATGTCGCCGGATTGCTGGAAAATATGATGACCATGGCGGGCAAAAGCGCAGTGCCGCTGACCACGCGAACGCCGGGAACGCTGCGTATGGCGCGTACCTGCTACGATCATCTGGCGGGTGAAGTGGCCGTCGCCATCTATGATTTTCTGCAGCAGCAAGCGTGGCTCACGGCAAATGGCACCGCGCTTACCGCGGCGGGGGAGGCGCATTTCGCCCGCTTAGGTATTACGTGCGATAGCGGATCCCGCCGCAAAGTATGCTGCGCCTGCCTCGACTGGAGCGAGCGCCGTTTTCATCTGGGCGGTGCCGCGGGCGCTGCCCTGCTGCAGTGGGGCGTGCAAAAAGGTTGGTTTATGCCGGTCCCGGGCTATCGCGAAGTGACAATCAGCGAGCCTGGGAAGCGAGCGCTGCGTCAGCACTTTGGCCTGGCGCTGTAGACCCGGCGACAGGATAGCCGTTCAGCAGTGATTCATATTGACGATTTGCTTATGCATCACCTGCGAGCTATTCATTCCCAGCTTTTTCATAATGTGAATGCGGTGGCTGTGTACCGTCTTATGATCGATATTCAGCAGCGAGGCAATTCGCTTGTTGTTATTGCAGGCGATAATAAGTTCCAGTACCTGCAGCTCTCTGGCGGTCAGCTTTCGCTGCGTGCGCAAATACCGGGTCTGCGGAGTTTCATCCTGCGTTCTGGTAATTGCCGAAAATGCGTCTAAAGAAGATTTTTCCGTCAGGATTAACAGGTTTTCCAGATCGATTAATTCCCGGCACAGATTGGCGATATCGCTTTTTACCATCAATACCAACAGTGTACAGCGCGAGAAATGAAAGCGCAGTTTGTTGAGTAATACGACCGTATCGGCGGCGGATATATCCTTGTGGATCATATTGAAGATCACCGTCTCAGCCAGGGGCGCGACGCCCCCTTGCACGATGTCCTGATAACTGGCCTGGGTGATATCCTGGTGAATATCGCTCAGATAATCATGAATAGATTGGCCAATGATATTGTCGTCAGTGTACAGCAAGATATTGTTCAAGGGCATTAAACTCTCTTCTTACGCTTGGCTTCCAGAATCAAATCGATCAGCGTTTTTTCTATTTTCTTCCTGTCATCGCTGCGGCGGAACTTAAACTGGCAGGAAATCTGATAGTAGTTTTCCGGACTCTTTTCTTCGCTATCCAGCGTGACCATCGCCACGTTCTTGATAATCAGATCAACGGTGATTTCGCCATATTCAGCCAGAGACAGAATGGCGTTTTTCAGCGTTGAGTTGTTGGCAAGGAATTTCAGATTTGGACTTTGTGCAATCAGCGCGCAGCCACCATCTGAAATATCTTTGATATCAAAAGCATAGTTTTCGCCATTTTTATGGCGCCCATGACAAAAGAAATCATTCTCATCGCGTAAACGAAATCGCGGATCTCGTCGTCTTTGTACAACCTGGATGCATTCCGGTAACGCAAATGCCACCTTATTGCTATTCTCCGCGCCGCCAGCGGAATTCTTCTGCCGCTGGGAGGTGAACTCGATCTTTCCTGAATCACTATGCAGAATAAATTTGAATTTATTCCCCGCAGGGATTTTGCTATCGCTCTGGATATGGAATTCGGCAAAATCTACACGCGCAATCTGAGTACTGATGCTTTTGTTATTAAAGAAAATTTCTATCTCTGTTTGCTTTCTCTGTTCCTCTCTGAAAATAGCAATGATTTCATACTTACTGGTTTTTATCGTTCCCTCTATCATGGGTAATCCTTGTTGAATCGTTACTGTGCATAGTTAATTTTTTTTACAGCAATAGCGACATACTGATTATGTTAACCAGATGTTTTTGTGAACGTTCGATGATATTGACTATCTTTGTAGCCAAATTGATTTGTATAAACGTCGAAGCCGATATTGTTTTTTCCTGTAATCAAGAGTGTTAACAAAAACCATGGAACAATACAAACGACAACAGCCTCCCAATTAGGAGGCCTAAGAAATAACGTAACTCAATGCAATTTATAAGGTTATTTCCTCGACGAGGAATCAGCATAACCCGATTTGTAGGATATATAGTGCCAGCAGAGATGGCCTAATTCCAGCTTAATATTAAGGGGATAGCCCTTCACGGCAAACGCCGTAAAGGGGGGAGTTGACGCCATCAACCGCTGATGCTATCCAGCTTCGCCAGTGCTCCGGCGGGGAGGGTAAGCGTTGCAGCGGCGAGATTTTCCCGTAAATGCGCCACCGATGAGGTGCCCGGAATCAGCAAAATATTCGGCGAGCGCTGCAGTAACCACGCCAGCGCCACCTGCATCGGCGTGGCGTCGAGCATGGCGGCAACCTCGTTAAGCTCTTGCGCCTGTAGCGGCGTAAAACCGCCCAGCGGGAAGAACGGCACGTAGGCGATGTTTTGCTGCGCCAGCGCGTCGATTAACGCGTCGTCACCGCGGTTAGCGATGTTGTACTGGTTTTGCACGCAGACGATGGGCGTCAGCTTCTGCGCATCGGCAACCTGTCTGGCGGTGACGTTACTCAGACCGATGTGACGAATCAGACCGCGGGCTTTTAGTTCCAGTAAGGTCGTTAGCGGTTCCTCCAGCGAACCCTCCACCGGGCCGTGGGTGCCGAGCATGCTGCGCAGATTGACCACCTCCAGCCTCTCCAGGCCGAGGTTACGCAGGTTATCTTCGACGGCCTGGGTGAGTTCCGCCGGCGACATCGCTGGTAGCCAATTGCCTTTCTCATCGCGGCGGGCGCTGACCTTGGTGACGATACACAAGTCGTCGCTATAGGGATGCAGCGCCTGACGAATTAGCTGATTGGTGATATGCGGGCCGTAGAAATCTGAGGTATCGATATGATTCACCCCGGCGGCGACGGCTTCTTGCAGAACGCGAATGGCGGCGTCGGGATCTTTTGGCGGCCCGAACACGCCGGGGCCGGCGAGCTGCATGGCGCCGTATCCAAGCCGGTAAACCTGACGGTCGCCTAAGGTCATGACCCCGGATAATGTTACGCTGGACATAATGACTCCCTCCGATGATAGGCAAGGAGTAAGTGTAATCCCGTCAGGGAGAAGCGATGGGCGAGAATGTTGGCAGAACGTGCGGCGACGCTGAAGGCGTCGCCGCGAGAGCGATTTAACTGAAGAACATCACCGAGACGCAGAGCAGGCCGACGATTAAGGTAATGAGATTACCCAGCGAACGGTAGGGCTTGAGCGCCGGAATGATATACGTCGACAACGTCGGCATGATGAACAGAATCATGGCGATAAGCGGGCCGCTGATGGCGTAAATCATCGAGATGGCGTTCGGATTGATAAAGCAGACGATAAAGGTCAGCGCCGAGACCAGCATAATCGACATGGCGCGGTTAAAGGCGCGGCTCTTACGAATGCCGAGCTGGCCGAGCGAGGTTTTAACGATTTCGCTGGCGCCTTCAATCACCCCAAAATAGGTGCCGAGGAACGATTTCGACATCGCGACCACCGCGACGATAATGCCGGTCACTGCAAGCCAGCCTGGCGCGCCCGGCGCCATGGAGAGCGCAGAGAGTATCGTCACCCCTTCATTACGCGCGGCTTCGATGTACGGCAGCGGAATGGACAGCAGGCAACTGAAGACAAAAAACAGCACGCTGGCGCAGATGATGGTGTAGGCCACCTTCATGATTTTTTTGCATTTACCCATGGCCAGCTCACCATATTTCTCCTGCTGATCGATAGCGAAGGTCGAAATAATCGGCGTATGGCTAAAAGCGAAAACCATCACGGGAATCGAGATCCAGATTTGGTGCCAGGTCTTTGCGTTCAGCTGCATCTGACTGGTGAGGTGTTCCGGTTGCCAGCTGCCAATCAGGTAGATGGAGAGGAACAGGAAACAGCCAATCAGCGGGAAGACGAGGAATCCCATCACTTTGATGGTCATATGACGCCCCATCAGGAAGATCAGATTCAGTACCAGCACCACGGCGAGGCTCAGCAGAGCGCGTACGCCAGGAGTCATCGCCACGTGTCTCGCCAGTTGTTCAGCCAGCGAATTAGTGATTGCCACGGCGTAGATCAGGATCACTACGAAGAAGGCGAGAAAGTACAGGCTGGTGATCAGATTGCCGACTTTTTTGCCGTAGTAATGATTGACCGCGCCGGTGATCCCTTCACCGGCCGCCACTTTGGCCGACAGGATGAATTGACACAGCGCTTTGTGCGGCCAGTAGGTTAACGGCCAGGCAACCAAAGCGGTAAGGAACAGCACGATGGCGCCGGCCGAACCGAGTTGAATCGGCAGGAATAGGGTGCCGGCGCCTACGGCAGTGCCATATAGAGCAAAACTCCATAGAGTTTCTTCTTTAGACCAAATTTTAGACATTATGCGAATTTATCAACCGTATAACCCAAAAAAAGGAGTGCAATTTACCACATTTATGAATCGTTTGCGGTGATAGTTTTCGGCGATAAATAAACCTGCGGATCGCCAAAGGGTTAGGCGATCCGCGCGATCGAGAACGTTAACTATTCGGCAGACTCTGCGGCTGACGATACTTCAGGACGCGCACGCGCAGCGTATCCCACGCCCAGTTAAAGAACATGGTGTAGGGCAGGAAGAACAGCATAAAGCCGATTTCCAGCATAAATGCCTGCACCAGCGACACGCCAAGCACCAGCGCGACGACGGTGACGCCGATGATGATAAAGCCGCACTCAAAGCCGATGGCGTGCAGCGCGCGCACCCGCAGCGTACGCGCCAGGCGTGAAACCGGCCACAGACGGTCGAAGGCGGCGTTATAGATCAGGTTCCAGACCATCGCCATGGTGGCGAGCAGAATGCTCAAGCCGCCCATTTCGACCACCGATCGTTGCATTAGCCAGGCGGCGGTGGGGGCCAGAATTAACGTGGCGAGACCTTCAAAGCTCACCGCGTGGAGTACGCGTTCCAGCAGTGTCTTACGCTGCAGGTGATTGGTTTTCATTTTTGGATACCTCTTGTCAGTTCTGTCATCCAGATTTACCCGGAATTTTATGGAAAAATGTGATAAACAAAAGATAGATTCCATCGATAAAGTAGATAGTTTATGCACTATTCTCCCGAAGCTCTCACCGCCTTTGTAGAAGCCGCCGCCAGCGGTTCGTTCTCTGCCGCCGCCCGGCGGATGCGTAAAAGCCAGTCCACCATCAGTACCGCGATTTCGAATCTTGAAACCGACCTGGGGTTGACTCTCTTCGATCGTTCCACTCGCCAGCCGACGCTAACCGCGCAGGGCGAGCAGGTGCTGGGCTATGTGAAAGCGATACTGGCCGCTAGTTCGCGGCTGGATGAGCTCGCCAGTTCGTTATCCGGCAATACCGAACCGCGGCTGACCTTCGTCTTGTCGGATACCCTGCACCCGGATGTACTGGAGGATTTGCTGGAACAGTTCGATCGGCGTTTTCCGCATACCGAGTTTGAATGCCTGATTGGCGAAGATGAAGACGTGGTAGATCTGCTGCAAAAAGAGCGCGCTCAGGTGGGGCTTATCGAAGCCAGGGACAGCTATCCGATGGAGATCGGCAGCATGCGCCTGCCGTTGCAAACGGCGATGGGGATTTATGTTGCGCCGGGGCATCCGCTGGCCGGTCAGGGGCGGGTTTTCTGGGATGATCTGCACGGCTGGCGTGAACTGCGGCTTAGCACTTATCTTGAGAGCGCGCCGGATCCTTCGCGCGGCCAGGTATGGTCGGCGCCCAACTATTTGCTGCTGCTGAGTATGGCGGTGCAGGGCTTTGGCTGGTGCATTTTGCCCTGCGCGCTGGTGGAAGAGTTCGCCGGTAGCGGCAAGCTTAAAGCGTTGAATATCGCCGGCTGGCCGCGGTCGATCTCGGTGGATCTACTATGGAACAAGCGTACGCCGCTGGGGGAAGCGGGCAGTTGGCTGCGCCAACACCTTGAAGGACAAGGCCGCGAGTCGTGACGGCGAACTTTGTGAACCGCCTCACTTTTTTTAAACAATTGCGAAATTTTTTGATAACAATTCTCTACTATAACGGCATCTATTGATGGTTCTTTGCGCAGAAGGTAAAGGATGAAAGATGTCGTGATCGTCGGCGCGTTGCGTACGCCTATCGGCTGTTTTCAGGGAACGCTGGCGCGTCACTCGGCGGTGGAATTGGGCAGCGTGGTGGTGAAGGCGTTAGTCGAGCGGAGCGGAATCGATCCGCAGTGCATTGATGAAGTGATCCTCGGTCAGGTGTTGACCGCGGGCACCGGGCAGAATCCGGCGCGTCAGTCGGCGATCCGTGGCGGGCTGCCGAATACCGTTTCGGCGATCACCATCAACGACGTTTGCGGCTCCGGGCTGAAAGCGCTGCACCTGGCGACCCAGGCCATCCAATGCGGCGAAGCGGATGTAGTGATCGCCGGCGGCCAGGAAAACATGAGCCGCGCGCCGCATGTGCTTACCGACAGCCGAACCGGCGCGCAGCTGGGCAATAGCCAGCTTATCGACAGCCTGGTGCATGATGGGCTGTGGGACGCTTTCAATGACTACCATATGGGCGTAACGGCGGAAAATCTGGCGCGGGAGTATGGGATCAGCCGTGAACTACAGGACGCCTGGGCGCTTAGCTCGCAGCAAAAAGCGCGGCGGGCGATAGACTCCGGGCGGTTTCGCGATGAAATCGTGCCGGTCGCCACCGAGCATAACGGCAGTCAACGGCTGGTGGATACCGACGAGCAGCCGCGGATGGATGCCAGCGCTGAAGGGTTAGCCAGCCTGATGCCCACCTTCGACCAGCTTGGGTCGGTGACCGCGGGTAATGCATCGAGTATTAACGATGGCGCGGCGGCGGTAATGATGATGAGCGAATCAAAGGCCCAGGAGCTGGGGCTGCCGATTCTGGCGCGCATTCGCGCCTTCGCCAGCGTCGGCGTCGATCCGGCGCTAATGGGTATCGCGCCGGTACATGCCACCCGGCGCTGCCTTGAGCGCGCGGGCTGGCAGCTGGATGAGGTTGACTTAATCGAAGCTAATGAAGCTTTTGCCGCCCAGGCGATCTCCGTTGGCAGAGTGCTGGAGTGGGATGAACGGCGGGTTAACGTTAACGGCGGGGCTATCGCCCTGGGCCATCCGATTGGCGCGTCCGGTTGCCGTATTCTGGTGTCGCTGGTACATGAAATGATCAAGCGCGATGCGCGTAAAGGGCTCGCGACGCTGTGTATCGGCGGCGGTCAGGGCGTTGCGCTGGCGGTGGAGCGCGCATAATACGATCTCGCGCCGTCTTCGGCGCGATGTCCAACTTCCTCGCCGATCTTCTTTTCTTCGTTTTTCTCTCTGATTTTCTCTCTTCGCGGTTATTTTTCAAAGATAACCTAAATCACTGTATTTATAGCTTTTGTACAGGTCACCAGTTCCTGGCGATGTGATCTGTTTTGCGTTTTTATCATTTTTAACCATAAAAAATGAAACGTTGTTTTAATTGTCGTTGAAAATGATTTTTCAGCGGTCTACTATGTGACCATCAGCAAAACGGAACTCTGTTTTATTTTTATGATGGGGATGTTCCAGGAGTTCTTCTTAACCTCAGAACCTTGCCTGTGGTGAGCAGGCCGTGAAAGAAAGGAACCAGATATGATTCTTGATGCATTCTCTCTTCAGGGGAAAGTCGCGGTAGTGACCGGCTGCGACACCGGTTTAGGCCAGGGCATGGCGGTTGGGCTGGCGGAAGCGGGCTGCGATATCGTCGGTATTAATATCGTTGAGCCGACGGAAACCATCGAGCGCGTTACCGCGCTGGGGCGTCGTTTTTTGAGCCTCACCGCCGACCTGCGGCAGATAGATGGTATTCCGCAGTTGCTTGAGCGCGCGGTGGCGGAATTTGGCCACATCGATATTCTGGTCAATAACGCGGGGCTAATCCGCCGTCAGGATGCTATCGAATTCAGCGAGAAGGACTGGGATGACGTGATGAACCTGAACATCAAAAGCGTCTTTTTCATGTCTCAGGCCGCGGCGAAGCACTTCATCGCTCAGGGTAACGGCGGCAAGATCATCAATATTGCCTCCATGCTGTCGTTCCAGGGCGGGATCCGCGTGCCGTCCTACACCGCCTCGAAAAGTGGCGTCATGGGCGTAACTCGCCTGCTGGCCAATGAATGGGCAAAGCATAATATCAATGTTAACGCCATTGCCCCCGGCTACATGGCAACTAACAATACCCAGCAGTTACGCGCCGATGAACAGCGCAGCGCGGAAATTCTCGACCGTATCCCGGCCGGCCGCTGGGGCCTGCCGAGCGATTTAATGGGGCCGGTGGTATTTCTCGCCTCCAGCGCATCCGATTACATCAACGGCTACACCGTGGCGGTAGATGGCGGTTGGCTGGCGCGCTAACAGACATAGTCAAACAACCCGCCAACCTGCGGGTTGTTTTCTGAACAATGATCGTCCATATCATGAGGTTTAAATAATCCATACTCGTTAGTAATGGAAAATAAAATACTCGCCATTCATCAGGGTTGTTTTGACGATCGGACAGCATTTTTTGCATAAGATAAAGTTTAATGTCCATCACAAAAACAATGCTGCCAGCCGTTTTATCCATATCTTCGCCATCTCCCGCCTGACACCTTAGCCCTGCGATCCCGTACTTTCACTGCACGCATACTCTGTTGAGGCAGGAAAAAAATGACTTCATTGACCACCGATCCGGGTTTACTCCCCAATGCGCAGCGCAACACCCGGCGCATGAACCAGTTTGTCTCCATTGCCGCCGCGGTGGCGGGTTTGTTATTCGGCCTTGATATCGGCGTGATTGCCGGGGCGCTACCTTTCATCACCGATCATTTCGTTTTATCCAGCCGTCTGCAGGAGTGGGTGGTCAGCAGTATGATGCTTGGCGCGGCGATTGGCGCGCTGTTCAACGGCTGGCTCTCTTTCCGTCTTGGCCGTAAATACAGTTTGATGGTTGGCGCGGTGCTATTTGTGGCGGGCTCTATCGGCTCGGCATTCGCCACCAGCGTCGAGATGCTGCTGGCGGCGCGTATTGTCCTTGGCGTCGCCGTCGGTATCGCCTCTTATACCGCGCCGCTCTATCTTTCTGAAATGGCAAGCGAAAACGTTCGCGGCAAGATGATCAGCATGTATCAGTTGATGGTCACACTTGGCATCGTGCTGGCCTTCTTATCCGATACCGCCTTCAGCTACAGCGGCAACTGGCGGGCGATGCTTGGCGTGCTGGCGCTGCCGGCGGTATTGCTGATTATCCTGGTGGTGTTCCTGCCTAACAGTCCGCGCTGGCTGGCGGAAAAAGGCCGCCATATCGAGGCCGAAGAAGTGCTGCGCATGCTGCGCGATACCTCGGAAAAGGCGCGCGATGAGCTGAATGAAATCCGCGAAAGCCTGAAGCTCAAGCAGGGCGGCTGGGCGCTGTTCAAAGTGAACCGCAACGTGCGTCGGGCGGTATTCCTTGGCATGTTATTGCAGGCGATGCAGCAGTTTACCGGCATGAATATCATCATGTATTACGCGCCGCGGATCTTCAAAATAGCCGGCTTTACCACCACCGAGCAGCAGATGATCGCCACGCTGGTGGTCGGCCTGACCTTCATGTTCGCCACCTTTATCGCGGTGTTTACCGTTGATAAGGCCGGGCGTAAACCGGCATTGAAAATCGGCTTTAGCGTGATGGCGTTGGGCACCCTGGTGCTGGGCTACTGCCTGATGCAGTTTGATAACGGTACCGCCGGCAGCGGCCTCTCCTGGCTATCGGTGGGAATGACCATGATGTGTATTGCCGGATACGCGATGAGCGCCGCGCCGGTGGTGTGGATCCTCTGTTCTGAGATCCAGCCGCTAAAATGCCGCGACTTCGGCATCACCTGTTCGACCACCACCAACTGGGTGTCGAACATGATTATTGGCGCGACCTTCCTGACGCTGCTGGACGCGATTGGCGCGGCAGGCACGTTCTGGCTTTATACCGCGCTGAACGTGGCGTTTATCGGCGTGACCTTCTGGCTGATCCCGGAAACCAAAAACGTGACGCTTGAACATATCGAACGCAAGCTGATGTCCGGGGAAAAGCTGCGTAACATCGGCAACTGATCACACGGATTCGCGCGGCAGCCACGGGCTGGGAACCTTAATGGTATCCCGATGGCTGTCGCCGTTAATAATATGCAGGGCGCTCAGGCGGCCAATTTCATAATGCGGTAACTGCACCGTTGACAGCGGCGGCAGGAACAGATCGCCAATCCCCACCATGTTGTCATAACCCACCACCGCCACATCTTCAGGGATTCGCAAGCCCTGCGCCAGCAACGTCTGGTAGACCATAAAAGCGATGCGATCGTTACCGCACACTACGGAATCAAACCGCGGTTTACCTTGATCAATATGGGCCAGCAACTGGCCGGGAATATCGCGATAGTGTTCGTCACCGTAGGTCATATAGCAGTGATCGAGCGTATCCGGATCGACCTGCGCCTCACGGCAGGCGCGTTCCATCCCCTGTCGGCGGCGTATCGTCGCCAGATGCCTGGCCGGAAGATGCAAACAGAGCGGGCGGCGATAGCCGGCGGCCAGCAGCGCTTTCACCGCGTCGTACTGGCCTTGCTCATCATCCGGAATATAGCTGGCGACGTTCTCGTTCAGGCTTTCGCAGTTGGCCAGCACGCAGGGCAGCGTCAACAATTTCGCCGGTAGCGGAACCTGGCGTAGCCCCATGGTGGTGTAAATGATGCCGTCCGGGCGGTGGGAAAGCAGCAGGTCAAGGATGGCATCTGGATTGTCATCCGAGAACATGTTAACCACAAAGCTGTTCCAGCCGTGGGCCCGCGCCGTCTCTTCGATAGAGAGCGTTATCTCTACCGAGAATGGAGTGGTCACCGTATCCAGCGCCAGCACGCCGATGGTGCTCGGCGTTGCCCGGGCGCCGCGAATTTTCTTCGCCGACAGGTCGGGGACGTAATTGGTCTGTTCGATAGCCGCCTGTACGCGGGCGAGCGTTTCCGCCTTCAGGCGCTCCGGGCTGTTCAGCGCGCGGGATACCGTCATCAGTGAGACGTTGGCTAGCTTCGCTACATCTTTCAGGGATGCCATGGTGATTACTCCGGTATACAACTAAGTCGCTGATGTAAAAGGATCATACGATAGTCTATCCCAGCCTGATGGTGAAGCATGGCGAGGAATAGTTGATCGCGATCTCATCTCCATTATGTTAACGTTAACTTTTGTGATTAACATCATGAATCGTCACAAAACCAGATGAGAGATGTTTTTTGTTAACGTTACCATTTGCGCATTACTCCAACACGAGAATGTCATGATGAAGATGCATCACTCTCACAGCTACCCCTTACTCAGTGCCTTACTGTTTTTCTTTTTTGTTACCTGGTCTTCTTCCGGCTCGCTGCTTTCCATCTGGCTACATCAGGAAGTGGGGCTGAAAGCTGGGGATACCGGCATTATCTACGCGGTGCTGTCGGTCTCGGCGCTATTCGCCCAGATTTGCTACGGCTTTATCCAGGATAAACTGGGGCTGCGCAAAAATTTACTCTGGTATATCACCGTCTTACTGATCCTTTCCGGCCCGGCCTATCTGCTGTTTGGCTATCTGCTGAAAATCAACGTGCTGCTTGGCAGTATTTTTGGCGGCATCTATATCGGCCTGACCTTTAACGGCGGCATTGGCGTGCTGGAGTCCTATACCGAGCGCGTAGCGCGGCAAAGCCAGTTTGAATTCGGCAAAGCGCGGATGTGGGGATCGCTGGGCTGGGCGGTGGCGACCTTTTTCGCCGGGCTGCTGTTCAACATTAACCCACAGCTGAACTTCGCCGTCGCCAGCTGTTCTGGTCTGGTTTTCTTCATGCTGCTGGCGCGGCTTAAGGTCTCTTCAGCGCCGCACGCCATGCAGGAGGCGGTCAGTGGCGGTAAAGTCACGCTGGAAGACGCGCTGCGCCTGCTGACGCTGCCGCGCTTTTGGGCGCTGGTGTTTTTCGTCGTTGGCACCTGTATTTACGGCGTTTACGACCAGCAGTTCCCGGTCTACTTCTCCTCGCAGTTCGCCACGCTCCATGAAGGGAACGCCATGTATGGCTATCTCAACTCCTTCCAGGTGTTCCTCGAAGCGGCGGGAATGTTCTGCGCCCCGTGGCTGGTCAATCGCATCGGCGCGAAAAACGGCCTGATCTTCGCCGGTATGGTGATGGCGATGCGCATGGTGGCCTCCGGGCTGGTGGAAGGCCCTGTTCTGATCTCGATTACGAAACTGCTGCACGCCGTGGAATTGCCGGTGCTGCTGGTGTCCATCTTCAAATACAACAGCCTGAACTTTGATAAACGCCTTTCTTCCACCCTGTACCTGGTTGGTTTCGCCTGCACCAGTTCGGTCATCGCCACCGTACTGTCGCCGCTGGCGGGCTATAGCTACGAAAAATACGGCTTCGCCGACTCCTATTTGATCATGGGACTGCTGGTGTTCTGCACCACCTTCATCTCCATCTTCCTGCTGCGATCCAATAAGCCCTCTTCGGATTCGCTCATGTCGCAGCCATCCACTATCTGACTGAAAAGAGAAATGAATATGATCTATTCCATTAGTAACGCGGAGCGGGAACTGCAGGCGAAAAGCGTGGATCTCAACCCGCGCTGGTATCCGCGTTATCACCTGGCGGGCCGTGCCGGTTGGATCAACGACCCCAACGGGCTGGTATGGTTCGACGGCTGGTACCACGCGTTTTATCAGCACCACCCGTATTCAAACCAGTGGGGGCCGATGCACTGGGGACATGCGCGCAGCAAGGACCTTGTGCAGTGGGAACACCTGCCGGTGGCGCTGGCGCCGGAAGGGCCGGAAGATAAAGACGGCTGCTTCTCCGGCTCGGCGGTGGTTGATGGCGATACGCTGGCGCTCATCTACACCGGCCATAAATTTCATGGCGATCCCGCGGATGAAAATAACCTGTACCAGGTGCAGTGCCTGGCGACCAGCCGCGACGGCATCCATTTTGAGCGCCAGGGGATGGTTATCGATACCCCGCCGGGGATGCACCATTTTCGCGACCCGAAAGTATGGCGTGAAGGTGAAAGCTGGTACATGGTGGTCGGCGCGCGGGTAGACGACGTCGGCCAGGTGCGGTTGTACCGTTCTGACGACCTGCGCCACTGGCAGGACGCCGGTATTCTTGCCCAGGCCGAAGCGGGGATGGGCTACATGTGGGAGTGCCCGGATTTCTTTGAACTCGATGGCAAGCGGGTGCTGATGTTCTCGCCGCAGGGGATGGCCGCGGACGGCTTTGCCCGGCGCAATTTATTCCAGAGCGGCTATCTGCTGGGGGACTGGCAGCCGGGGCAACCTTTTGTCCGCGAAGAGGCGTTTGTCGAACTCGACAGCGGTCACGATTTCTATGCGCCGCAAAGCTTCCTCACCCCCGATGGCCGACGAATTGTGATCGGCTGGCTGGATATGTGGGAGTCGCCGCTGCCGGAGCAGCAGGACGGTTGGGCCGGCATGCTGTCGCTGCCGCGTGAGTTAAGCCTCGGCGCTGATAATCGGCTGTTGATGCGCCCGGCAAAAGAGGTGGAAGTCCTGCGCCGCGACTGGTTCCCGTGGCCGGTCAGTTCGTTGAAGAATCAGCAGCTGACGATGGTAGAGCATTGTGAAACCATGGAGGTCAATCTGCATTGGGATATGGCCAATAGCTGCGCCGAGCAATACGGTTTGAGCTTTGGCGAAGGGCTGAAGGTATATGTCGACAATCAGATGCAGCGTCTGGTGCTGGAGCGTCGCTATCCGCAATATGGTTTGTGCGGCACCCGCAGCGTTCCGTTACCAGCCGGTTCGGCGCTGAAGCTGCGGCTATTTTTCGATAGCTCATCCGTTGAGGTTTTCGTTAATGACGGCGAAGCCTGCCTCAGCAGCCGTATTTATCCTGATGCCAAGCGCCGGGAATTAGCTTTATTTTCCTGGAGTGGTAGTGCGGCATTAATTGATGGCGGAGCATGGAACCTCTAATTAAATAATCATTAACCTGAATAACCCGTAAGCAAACGCTGGCGGGTTATTTAATATTCACCAAAATAATAAAACAATACCTTTAATATATAATAAGCAGGGTCTAACGATGAATAAAATCTGGGTTGGATGTCTTATCTCGTCTTTATTTATTCCCGCCGCCGGCGCGCAGCAAACGCTTTCGCTTGAGGAGCGTCTGGCGCAGATGGAGCAGCGCTTAAAAGCCACCGAGCAGCGGGCGCAAAACGCCGAGGCGGAAATCCGCGAACTGAAGCAACAGGAGCGCGCGACGGCTAAAAGCAGCGCGCCTGCGCCCGCGACGGTTGCCGCGCCCGCGCTGGCGGTGAATAAAGATGTCGATTTAAAATTTTACGGTGATGTTGAATTTAATATGGATGGCGCCAGCCGAACCGGCAGCCTGACCTCGGTAAAAACCAGCACGAATAAGAACTGGGCGCCGGGGGATAAAGAGCGCTGGGATATTAATGGGCGTATTTTGTTAGGGTTTGATGGCTTACGCAAAGGCGCTAATGGTAAATATTCCGGCTTTAGCGTACAACCGCTGGCGGATATGACCGGGAAAATGAATCTTGATGATGCCGTATTTTTCTTTGGTCAGGAAAATGACTGGAAAATAAAAATCGGGCGCTTTGAAGCTTACGATATGTTCCCGCTGAATCAGGATACGTTTATTGAATATTCTGGTAATACCGCCAACGATCTCTATAGCGACGGTTACGGTTATATCTACATGATGAAAGAGGGGCGCGGGCGTAGCAGCAGCGGCGGTAATTTCCTGCTGAGCAAATACCTCGATAACTGGTACTTTGAGCTCAACACGCTGGTGGAAGACGGTAGCTCGCTGTTTGTCGATCAAAACTACCACGGCAACGCGCTCGAAAATCATAAAAACGTGGTCTATGTGCGGCCGGTGGCGGCCTGGCAGTCCGGACCGTGGTCAGTGGCGGCGGCGGTTGAGAGTAATCTGGTGAACAATGCCTATGGCTATCAAAACCAGAACGGACGCTGGGTCGATCAGTCCAGCCGTACCGGCTACGGCCTGACCATGAGCTGGAATACGCTGAAAACCGATGCCGAGGATGGCATGGTGGTGAATCTCAGCACCGCTTATCTGGACGCGGCGGATGAAGAGGATTTCAGCGCCGGTATCAACGCGCTGTGGCATCGCGTCGAGCTGGGATATATCTACGCGCACAACAAAATCGACCAGTTCAACATGGCGGGGGTCAGCGGCGAGTGCGATGGCGACTGCGCGATTCTGACGCCGGGCCGCTATGACATCCACACGATCCATGCCTCCTGGCAACTGCCGAATATCATGGATATGCCGAACTTTAATATTTATCTCGGCGCCTATGCCTCATGGCTGGATTCGTCAGCCCAGCAGAGCGGGAACGAAGACGAACGCTACGGCGCGCGCGTGCGCTTTAAATATTTCTTCTGATGGGGTCGCCGCCCAACAGCAACAGTGGAAAGTTATCGGCAGGTTTGCTTCACTGGAGCAAACCATAAAGGAGCAGATAATGAAAACCATCGGCCTGCTGGGCGGCATGAGCTGGGAATCCACCATTCCCTATTACCGGTTAATCAATGAAGGCATTAAAGCGCGGCTCGGCGGCCTGCATTCCGCCAGCCTGTTGCTTCATAGCGTTGATTTTCATGAGATTGAAGCCTGCCAGTCGGCAGGGGAATGGGATCGCGCCGGCGAGATCCTCGCCGCGGCCGCGCTGGGGCTACAGCAGGCCGGCGCCGAGGGCATCGTGCTGTGCACCAACACCATGCATAAGGTGGCTGATGCGATTGAAGCCCGCTGCGAGGTGCCGTTCCTGCATATCGCTGACGCCACCGGGCGGGCTATCAGCGCTAAAGGCCAGCGTCGGGTCGCGCTATTGGGCACCCGCTACACCATGGAGCAGGATTTTTATCGCGGCCGTCTACAGCAGCAGTTTGCCATTGAGACGCTGATCCCGCAGGCCGAAGATCGGGCGCGCATCAATCAGATTATCTTTGATGAGCTCTGCCTCGGCACCTTTAGCGACGCCTCGCGCGACTATTATCTGCAGGTCATCAAGGCGCTGGCGGCGCAGGGGGCGCAAGGCGTTATCTTCGGCTGCACCGAAATCGGCCTGCTGGTACCGGAAACGAGTAGTCCGCTGCCGGTATTTGATACCGCGGCGATCCATGCCGCCGACGCGGTGGAATTTATGCTCTCTTAAGTACCGCCGCCAGCGGCTGTTCGATACGCGGCAGGCTGGTTTGCAGATGCTGGACAAAGGCGTCGACCAGCGCGGAACCGGGGCGATGTAGTGGGCGGATGAGGCTGACGGTAAAGGGCACATCGACGCTGAAGCGCCGCACCACCACGCCGCTCTCAGCGTAGTCGAGGGCGGTGAGCGGGTTAACCACCGAAATGCCCGCACCAGCGCGCACCAGCGCGCAGATCGACGCCGCGCTGTGGGTTTCAACCACCATCCGTCGTTTCACCTGGTGCTCCATAAACAGCGCATCAAGCAGCTGACGATAGCTGTCGGTGCGCGACAGGCTGATATAGTTTTCACCGTGGAAGTCGGCGGGGGTGAGTTCGGTTTTAACGGCCAGCGGGTGATTTTGTGGCAGCACGCAGACTTCATTTAAGGTCAGCAGCGGCGTGCGCTCGGTGCCGGCCGGCGTATGCAGCGTTTCCGTTAACCCCAAATCATGGCGCTGGGCGGACAGCCACTCCTCCAGCAGCGGCGACTCCTGCGGCACGATCTGCAGGCTGACGTCCGGATAGCGCGCCAGGAACGGCTGCAGCAGCAGCGGCAGAAATGACTGCGAAAAGACCGGCAGGCAGGCTACCGACAGCTCTCCCTGGCGGAATTCGCGCAGGCTCTCCGCGGCGCTAACGATGCGATCCAACCCGTACCACGAGCGCTGTACTTCTTCAAACAGTCGCAGCCCCTGCACCGTCGGCTGCAGACGGCCGCGGGCGCGCTCAAACAGCTTTAAGCCCAGCACTTTCTCAAAACGTGCCAGTTCACGGCTGACCGTCGGCTGCGAGGTATGCAGCATCCGCGCCGCTTCGGTTAGGTTGCCGGTGGTCATCACCGCGTGGAAAATCTCAATATGGCGTAAGTTGACGGCAGGCATGGGCGGCTCCCGGTTAGCATCAGATAGCCATATCATTTTTGCATAGACTCTCGATAAAACGATATTTTTTATTCTCTTCCCGCTGTGGCGTAATCGGAAAAAACATCGACAAACACACGTACGCACCGGAGTCCTTATGCCACGCTCGCTGAACGCCACCGATACCGATCTGACCGCCGACAATCTACTGCGCCTGCCCGCTGAGTTCGGCTGCCCGGTATGGGTCTATGACGCGCAGATTATCCGCCGCCAGATTGCCCAACTTAGCCAGTTTGACGTGGTGCGTTTTGCGCAGAAGGCCTGCTCCAATATTCATATTCTGCATCTGATGCGCGAGCAGGGCGTGAAGGTGGATTCGGTGTCGCTTGGCGAGATCGAACGCGCGCTGGCGGCAGGTTACGATCCCGTGCAGCATCCGGACGATATCGTCTTTACCGCCGATCTGATCGATCGTGCGACCCTTGAGCGGGTGAAAGCATTACAGATCCCAGTGAATGCCGGATCCGTGGATATGCTTAGCCAACTGGGCGAAGTCTCGCCGGGTCACCGCGTCTGGCTACGCGTCAACCCGGGATTTGGTCATGGCCACAGCCAGAAGACCAACACCGGCGGCGAAAACAGCAAACACGGTATCTGGTTCAGCCAGCTGCCGCAGGCGCTGGAGGTGATTCGCCGCCATTCGCTGCAGCTGGTCGGCATCCATATGCATATCGGCTCCGGCGTTGATTACGGTCATCTTGAGCAAGTATGCGGCGCGATGGTGCGCCAGGTGGTGGAGTTTGGTCAGGATCTGCAGGCGATCTCCGCCGGCGGCGGTTTATCGATCCCGTATCATGAAGGCGAAGAGGCGATCGATACCGATCACTACTTTGGCCTGTGGAATGCGGCGCGCGAGCAGATCGCCAAACATCTGGGGCATCCGGTGAAGCTGGAGATTGAACCGGGGCGTTTCCTGGTGGCGGAGTCCGGCGTGCTGGTATCGCAGGTGCGTAGCGTGAAAGAGATGGGCAGCCGCCACTTCGTGCTGATCGACGCCGGCTTTAACGATCTGATGCGCCCGGCCATGTACGGCAGCTATCATCATATTACCGCGCTGGCGGCGGACGGGCGCGACCTGAGCGGCGAACCGCAGCTGGAAACCGTGGTCGCGGGGCCGCTGTGCGAATCCGGCGACGTCTTTACCCAACAGGAGGGCGGTAAAGTGGAAACTCGCCTGCTGCCGGCGGTGGCGCCGGGCGATTACCTGGTGCTGCACGACACCGGCGCCTACGGCGCATCGATGTCTTCAAACTACAACAGCCGCCCGCTACTACCGGAAGTGCTGTTTGATAACGGCAGCGCGCGCCTGATTCGCCGTCGCCAGACCATTGAAGAACTGCTGGCGCTGGAGCTTATTTAAAGAATGGCCCCGTCGTCACCGATTCACGCAGTACCAGCGTACCGGTGAACGGCGGGATGGTTTCGATCGGCTGTTCGTTGGCGAGCTTAATCGCCTGGTCGATGGCGGTGGTGATCATATTGTCGATCGGCAGATAAACCGTTGATAATCCGGGCTCCAGCCACTTCGCGCTGGGGGCGTCGTCAAAGCCGAAGAGCGATACGTCCTGCGGAATGCGCAGCCCCGCCTGATGCAGCGCTTTCGAGGCGCCCAACGCCATATCATCGTTACAGGAGAACAGCGCGCTAAACGGCGTTTTCTCTTCTAATAATTCCCGACACAGCTCATAACCGCGGGTCATCGTTGAATCGCCGTACTTGACCCGCGCCGGTTCCCACGCAATTCCGTGCTTTTCCAGGGCGCTGCGGTAGCCCGCCAGGCGCGCTTTACCCGTTGGGGTATGCATCGGCACGGTCAGGCAGGCGATATCGCGGTGCCCTTGGGAGATCAGATAGTCGACGGCCTGAAACGCCGCTTCCTGCTGTTCGAAGAACACGCAGCGTTCCCGCGCCTGGCTAACGTCGCGGTTAATCACCACCAGCGGCGTTTCAATGGTCTCGATAAGCGACATGATTTTCTGTTCGCTCATATGGCGGGTGTAGAGCACGATGGCGTCACACTGACGGTCGGCCAACATTTGTACCGCTTCTTCTTCCCGTTCGGGCGCATCGTGGCCGTCGGTGACGATAAGCTGTTTGCCCCAGGCTTCCGTTTGGCGCGACGCCTGTTGCAGCAAGCGGCCAAAGTAAAAACCGTCGAATGTCGATACCACCAGTCCAATGCTGTTGCTGGTGCGATTCGCCAGCGAGCGGGCGAGAAAATTAGGCCGGTAGCCCAGCTCTTCCATCGCTTTGAATACCTGTTGGCGGGTACTCTCTTTTACCTGACCTGTGCCGTTCAACACGCGGGAAACCGTCGCTTTCGAGACGCCTGCGCGTATTGAGACATCCAGCATTGTTGCCATTCGTCGATTCCTGATAACCGGTGATAGGGCGCAGTTTACCACAGTCATTCAGAGGGATATGAGCCTGACGACGGCAAAGACTATCGCGATCACGCTTTTTGCGGAAATCCTGTTGAAGGCATTTTCCGACCCCGGATGCGCGGGCGCGAGCGGCGCGCTAGAATTCATCGATTCACAGGGGGAAAAAATGCAGATTCAACCGTTGTACGCCGCGCCGCAGCATGGGCCGCAGGTGGCGGAGTGGCTATGGCAGGCTTTTGCCGGCGATGCCTTACCGCAGGCGTTTTTTAGCAGTATTGTTGAACATAGCCAAACGCCGGGGGCGCTGCCGCTGACCTTTATCGCCACCGATGGCGAGGCGCTGCTGGGTACCGTGGGGCTGTGGCGTTGCGATTTGATAAGCCGTCAGGATCTGTTTCCATGGATGGCGGCGCTGTTTGTCGCCGAAACGGCGCGCGGGCAGGGGCTGGCCGGGAAGCTGCAGCGGCACGTCATCGACTATGCCCGCCAGTGCGGTTATCCGCAGCTTTATCTCTATTCCGCCTGCCGCGATTTTTATGAGCGCTTTGGCTGGCGCTATATCGGCGAGGGCCTGGATTACCCGGCCACCGCCGTGAGCCTGTACCGCTATGACTTGTCACTTTCCGCGGGCGTTATCACCGAGTGACGGCGCACCAGCGTCGGGCTGAAGAGGTGAGTGATTTCCGGCGCCGGACGCTGTTCTGCTAGTGCCAGGGCCAGCTCCGCCGCCTGGGTCGCCATGGTGACGATCGGATAACGTACGGTGGTCAGGCGGGGGCGCACGTAGCGCGAGATCAGCACATCATCGAAGCCAATCAGCGAAATTTCCTGCGGCACCTCGATACCGTTATCGTTGAGCACCCCCATCGCGCCGGCGGCCATTGAATCGTTGTAACAGGCGACGGCGGTAAAGTTTCTGCCGCGGCCTAATAGCTCGGTCATCGCCAGCTCGCCGCCGCTTTCGTCAGGCTCGGCGAAGGTGACCAGCCGGTCATTGACGGCCAGGCCGCTCTCCTTCAGGGCATCGTAATAACCCTGCAGCCGGTCTTCAGCATCGGAAATCGCGTGGTTGGAGCAGATATAGCCAATGCGGCTGTGGCCCTGCTGAATCAGATGGCGCGTCGCCAGCCAGGCGCCGTAGCGGTCATCGAGCGCCACGCTGCGTTGCTCGAAACCCGGCACGATGCGGTTAATCAACACCATGCCGGGGATCTGTTTCATCAGCCCCGCCAGCTCATCGTCGGGGATCATTTTGGCGTGCACCACCAGCGCCGCGCAGCGGTGACGGATTAGCTGTTCAATCGCCTGACGTTCCTTTTGCACGTTGTGGTAGCCGTTGCCGATAAGCAAAAAATTACCGGTGCTGTAGGCCACCTGCTCGACGGCTTTGACCATCGCGCCGAAGAAGGGATCGGAAACGTCGCCCACCACCAGGCCGATGGTTTCCGTTGACTGCTGCGCCAGCGCGCGGGCGTTGGCATTGGGGTGGTAGTTCAGGGTTTCCATCGCCGCCGTCACCGACTGACGAGAGGCTTCACTCGCTTTTGGCGAGTTGTTGATAACGCGTGAGACGGTAGCGACGGACACTCCTGCGAGTCGGGCTACATCCTTAATTGTCGCCATACCGGACCTTTTTTAGGGTAAGCGTTTACATAATAGTTATGTTACGGGAAAGCGCAGCGGATTCAAGGCTACCGCTATTCTGGTTGATACAAATGTGACGCAGACAGAGATTAGCAGTGACAAAGTTACACAGCACAATGCGTGGGATGCAACGGTGAAAAGAGAATTCTCATCTTTGCTTACACTTTGCGATTAGCTGTTGCGAATGTTCGCTGGTTTCGTTGAGTGATGCATTGATACTCTGACTATCCCAGAGGTATTGATAGGTGGAGTCAACGTCATGTTGACCACTTAATTACACCAACCTGCGCAGATGCGCAGGTTTTTTTTTGCCTGTTATTCATGCTGTTACAGATAGCGAGAATCGTAATACCTGGTTGCACTTAGGCTCATTCCCTTGCGTTTTCGCGCTGGCGTAATTGCAGGCAAAAACGCGACAATCAGGGTCCCAGAGGTATTGATTGGTGAGTTTCTTAAGTACGCACTTCGTACTGATTATCTTGCACCGGCCTGCGCGGATGCGCAGGTTTTTTTATTCTGAATTTTATCCCCCCACACTGCTTTTCCCCTCCTTCTCATGTAACCTGCTTGGATTACTAAATCAGCCACGCGGAGTCGTTATGCTGTTGGGATTTTTTCGATTACTGTTCAAAGGATTGTACCGGGTGCGATTGACCGGAGACACTCAGGCGCTTTATCAGGAAAAAGTATTAATAACGCCTAATCATGTCTCATTTCTCGACGGTATTTTACTGGCGCTCTTTTTGCCTGTGCGGCCGGTGTTTGCGGTCTATACCTCGATTAGCCAGCGCTGGTTTATGCGGGCGCTGACGCCGCTTATCGACTTTGTTCCGCTGGACCCCACCAAACCGATGTCAATTAAGCATCTGGTGCGCTTGATTGAGCAGGGACGCCCGGTGGTTATCTTCCCGGAAGGGCGTATTTCGGTCAGCGGTTCGCTGATGAAAATCTATGACGGCGCGGCGTTCGTGGCGGCGAAGTCGAAAGCGACCATTGTGCCGCTGCGAATTGAAGGCGCCGAACTTACGCCATTCAGCCGCCTGAAGGGGCTGGTAAAACGCCGCCTGTTCCCGCGTATTCAGCTCCATTTACTGCCGCCGACGCATCTGCCGATGCCGGAGGCGCCGCGCGCCCGCGATCGGCGAAAAATCGCTGGCGAAATGCTGCACCAGATCATGATGGAAGCGCGGATGGCGGTGCGCCCGCGTGAAACGTTATATGAGTCGCTACTGGCGGCGCAGGACCGCTTTGGCGCGCGCAAAAACTGCGTGGAAGATATTAATTTCCAGCCGGATACCTACCGTAAACTGTTGACCAAAACGCTGTTCGTCGCGCGTATTCTGGAAAAATACAGCGCGCAGGGCGAGAAAATCGGCCTGATGCTGCCTAACGCCGGTATCAGCGCGGCGGTGATTTTCGGCGCGATTGCCCGCGGGCGAATCCCGGCAATGATGAACTATACCGCCGGCGTCAAAGGACTCAGCAGCGCGATTACCGCCGCGGAAATCAAAACCATTTTTACCTCCCGTACCTTCCTCGATAAGGGCAAACTCTGGCACCTGCCTGAGCAGTTGACTCAGGTGCGCTGGGTGTTTCTGGAAGATCTGAAAGGCGATGTCACCACTGCCGACAAGCTGTGGATATTTGGTCATCTGCTGGCGCCGCGTCTGGCGCAGGTCAAGCAGCAGCCGGAAGATGCGGCGATGATCCTCTTTACCTCCGGCTCGGAGGGGAATCCAAAAGGGGTGGTGCATAGCCATAAAAGCCTGCTGGCTAACGTCGAACAGATTAAAACCATCGCCGATTTTACCGCCAACGACCGCTTTATGTCGGCGCTGCCGCTGTTCCACTCCTTCGGCCTGACGGTCGGCCTGCTGACGCCGCTATTCACCGGCGCGGAAGTATTCCTCTATCCAAGCCCGCTGCACTATCGGGTGGTGCCGGAGCTGGTTTACGATCGTAACTGTACCGTTTTGTTCGGCACCTCAACCTTCCTCGCCAACTATGCCCGCTTTGCCAACCCGTATGATTTTTATCGCCTGCGCTATGTGGTGGCAGGGGCGGAAAAACTGCAGGACAGCACCAAGCAGCTGTGGCAGGACAAATTTGGTCTGCGCATCCTTGAAGGCTACGGCGTGACCGAATGCGCGCCGGTGGTCTCCATCAACGTCCCGATGGCGGCGAAAGTCGGCACCGTCGGGCGCATTCTTCCGGGAATGGATGCCCGATTGCTGGCGATGCCGGGCATCGAACAGGGAGGCCGACTGCAGTTAAAAGGGCCTAACATCATGAAAGGCTATCTGCGGGTAGAAAACCCCGGCGTGCTGGAAGCGCCGACGGCGGAAAACCAGTACGGTGAAGTGGAGAGCGGCTGGTACGACACCGGCGATATCGTCGTCTTTGACGAACAGGGCTACGTCCGCATTCAGGGCCGCGCCAAGCGCTTCGCCAAAATCGCCGGCGAGATGGTCTCGCTGGAGATGGTCGAGCAGGTCGCTTTGGCGGTCTCGCCAGACAAAATGCACGCCACGGCCATTAAGCAGGACGCCAGCAAAGGCGAGGCGCTGGTGCTGTTTACCACCGATAATGAACTCAATCGCGAAAAGCTGTTGCGCTACGCACGTGAACATGGCGTACCGGAACTGGCGGTGCCGCGCGATATTCGTTGGCTGAAACAGCTGCCGGTACTGGGCAGCGGCAAGCCGGACTTTGTCACCCTGAAAGGCATGGTAGAAGAGGCGGAGCATTCAAATGAGTGAGTCAGTGCACACTAACGCTTCACTGTACTCGAAAGGGATGATGGCGGTGATCTGCGCCCAGTTCCTGTCGGCCTTCGGCGATAATGCGCTGCTGTTCGCCACCCTGGCGCTGATGAAACAGCTCTACTATCCGGAGTGGAGCCAGCCGGTGTTGCAGATGTTGTTTGTGGGCGCTTACATTCTCTTTGCGCCGTTTGTCGGTCAGTTTGCCGATAGCTTCGCCAAAGGCCGGGTGATGATGGTCGCTAACGGCCTGAAGCTGCTCGGCGCCGGGTGTATTTGCTTTGGCGTCAATCCGTTTATCGGTTATACGCTGGTGGGTGTTGGCGCGGCGGCCTATTCGCCGGCGAAATACGGTATTCTGGGCGAACTGACCACCGGCGATAAGTTAGTGAAGGCTAACGGACTGATGGAGTCGTCGACCATCGCGGCTATCCTGCTAGGGTCGATGGCGGGCGGCATTCTTGCGGACTGGCACGTGCTGGCGGCGCTTATCGTTTGTGCGCTGGTTTATGGCGGCGCGGTGGTCGCTAACCTGTGGATCCCGAAACTACCGGCGGCTCGTCCTGGGCAGTCGTGGAGTTTCAGGCCGATGACCCATAGCTTCTTCAGCGCCTGTACAACGCTGTGGCGTAATAGCGAAACGCGTTTCTCGTTGATGGGCACCAGCTTGTTTTGGGGCGCGGGGGTGACGCTGCGCTTCCTGCTGGTGATTTGGGTGCCCGTAGCGCTTGGGATCACCAGCAACGCGATGCCGACCTACCTCAATGCGATGGTCGCCGTCGGGATTGTGGTTGGCGCTGGCGCGGCGGCGAAGCTGGTAACGCTGGAAACCGTCTCGCGCTGTATGCCCGCCGGGATATTGATTGGCGTCGCGGTGATTGCCTTCGCGGTGCAGCAGTCGCTATTGCCAGCATTTGGCCTGCTGCTACTGCTCGGTGTGTGCGGCGGCTTCTTTATTGTGCCGCTGAACGCGCTGCTGCAGGAGCGCGGGAAACATACCGTTGGCGCAGGTAACGCCATTGCGGTACAGAACCTCGGCGAAAACGTGGCGATGCTGCTCATGCTGGGGCTGTACTCGCTGGCGGTCAGCGTTGGGATCCCGCCGGTTGGCGTGGGGATAGGGTTTGGTGCGGTCTTTGCGCTAGCCATCGCCGCATTGTGGTGGTGGGGACGGCGTAAATAACGCCCCGGAGGGGGACGGACTCACAAATGTCTGCTCTCCAGTAGCCCGGGTAAGGCGTTTACGCCGCTACCCGGGTTTTACCCTCTTAAGGCGCTGGGTAGGTATATACCTTATGCACCGCTTCAATCTCCGCTAACACCTCTTCGCTCAGCTCAAGATGCAAACTTTCGACGTTGGTCTTGAGCTGCTCCATGGTCGTGGACCCGAGCAGGGTGCTGGCGACAAACGGCTGGCGGCGCACAAAGGCCAACGCCATTTGCGCCGGATCGAGATTGTGGCGTTTGGCAATGTCCACATAAGCGGCCACCGCTTTCTGCGCCTGCTCGCCGCTGTAGCGGGTAAAGCGGCTGAATAGCGTATTGCGTGCGCCAGCCGGCTGCGCGCCGTTGAGGTACTTACCGGTTAGCGTACCGAACGCCAGGCATGAATACGCCAGCAGCTCTACGCCCTCATATTGGCTCACTTCCGCCAGCCCCACTTCGTAGCTGCGGTTAAGCAGGCTGTACGGGTTTTGAATCGTGACGATGCGCGGCAGGTCGTGCTTATCGGCCAGATGCAGATAGCGCATGACGCCAAAAGCGGTTTCGTTAGAGACGCCGATATAGCGAATTTTCCCGGCGCGCTGGAATTCGGTGAGGGCTTCCAGCGTATCGAGCAGGGTGACCACCGGCGCGGAGTCGCTCCAGGTATAGCCCAGCTTGCCGAAACAGTTGGTCTGGCGCTGTGGCCAATGTACCTGATAGAGGTCGAGATAATCGGTTTGCAGACGCTTCAGGCTGTCGTGCAGCGCGTCGCGAATGTTTTTGCGATCCAGCGCGTGGTTCGGGCGAATGCTGCTGTCGTTATTGCGCGCCGGGCCGCTGACTTTAGAGGCGATAACCAGCTTTTCGCGGTTGCCGCGTTTTGCCAGCCAGTTGCCGACGTAGGTTTCGGTCAGACCCTGGGTTTCCGGGCGCGGCGGGACAGGATACATTTCGGCGACATCAATCAGGTTAATTCCCTGACTTACGGCGTAGTCGAGCTGTTCATGAGCGTCGGCCTCGCTATTTTGTTCACCAAACGTCATTGTGCCCAGCCCCAGCGTGCTGATTTCAAGAGAACTGTGTGGGATACGGTGATACTGCATAGCCGGCTTCCTTATTTTTATCAACAAGGTCAGGAGTTTCCCGACAAAACTATCTCCCCACAAACTTCAAAGCGCTTGCAGGCTGATGGGAATAACAACATGGCAGAGGGAGAGAAAAAGAGAAAGGGAAAATATCAAAAAAGCCGGGTCTGGAGATCCTGAAGGGGGTTGCCCTGGGATATAGCAGGGGGATCCCGACTCTTTTCTGTTGCTGTGGTTGTCGGAAATTGTGCTTTTAACCGACGAAAAGCTTAACGCTTAATAATTTGTGACACGTCGTCGCGGTTGATCTGCATTTTATTGCCTTGCTGATCTTCGTAGCTTATCAAACCGGTGTCATCGTCAACCGCCGGTTTACCGTCGGTAAGAATCATACGTCCGTCTTTTGTCGCCATGACATAATCGCTGCTGCAACCGGAAACCGAGAACGCCAGTCCTACGGCGGAAATCAATACTGCCCATTTTTTCATCGTCATTACCTCACTTATGGCCGCACCTCGTACCAGTATATTAATAGCCTGATTTGTGAGACATAAAAAGCAGTAAAGTCTTAAAAAGAATTGCAGCCCGCTTCCGGACTGCAATTTTGTGGCTTACAGCGGGTTTTTCTTATTGCGCATCAGGTTGAGAGTTTCGACCGCAATGGAGAAGAACATCGCGAAGTAGATGTAACCTTTCGGCACATGCACATCGAAGCTCTCCAGCATCAGGGTGAAACCGACCAGGATCAGAAACGACAACGCCAACATTTTGACCGACGGGTGACGGTCAACGAAGTCGCCGATCGGACGTGCGGCAAACATCATCACCCCAACCGCAATCACCACCGCGGCCATCATAATGAACAGATGATCGGAGAGGCCGACGGCGGTGATGACTGAATCAAGACTGAAGATGATATCCAGCAGCATGATCTGCACGATGGCGCCAAAGAAGGAGTGGACGTTGCTTTTAAGACCTTCTTCCTCGCCTTCAATCGATTCGTGGATCTCTTTACTCGCTTTCCAGATCAGGAACAGGCCACCGAGCAGCAGGATCAGATCGCGAAACGAGATCTCCTGACCGAATACGGTGAAGAGTGGATTGGTGAGCTTAACGACCCAGGCGATAGACGCCAGCAGGCCGAGACGCATCAGCATTGCACCCATCAGCCCGATACGCCGCGCATGGGCGCGTTGGGCGGTGGGCAACTTAGCGACAACCAGAGAGAGAAAAATAATATTATCGATCCCGAGAACGATCTCCAGCAGCGTCAGCGTGCCGAGCGCCAGCCAGGCGTTAGGATCGGTTATCCATGCAAATAACATTGTTCAAAGTCCTGCAAAAATAAAGTCGTAATTATATGCAGGCGTTGCGGCAGAACAAAAAATTATTCATGCCCTAATAGAAAATGACGCGCCAGCAGTGCGGCGGTAAAGTTCTTTTTCAGATAAAAGCCGCGCGGCAAAGTGAGGATTGGCTCGCCGTGGGCGCCGATCGCTTCCGTTAGCGCCTTGCTGTTGGCCGCTTTAGGGCGTAGTTGCAATACCTCGCCGTGGCGGGCGGTGATGCGTTCAACCTGGCCGAGTACGATCAAATCCATCAACTCTTCCCAGTCCATGCGCAGCTGGCGATCTTCTTCCTCGTCTGGCGTCCATAATAGCGGCGCGCCGACGCGGCGTTGCGCGAGCGGGATCTCGCGTTCGCCTTCTACCGGGATCCACAATACGCGCTGTAGCTTATGCCGCACGTGGCTGCTTTCCCAGGTCACGCCGCTATTGCCGGTTAGCGGCGCCACGCAAACAAATGTGGTCTCCAGAGGACGGCCCTGACGGTCAATGGGGATGGTTTTCAGCTCCACGCCTAAGGCGGCGAAATCCTGCTCCGGTTTGCTCCCGGCGCTGGCGCCCAGCCAAATTTCCAGCAGAATGCCAATCCAGCCTTTATCGCGTTTCAAATCGCGGGGAATGGGAACCCCCGCCAGCGCCGCCAGTTCCCCCAGCGAATAACCCGCCAGCCGCTGGGCCTGAGCAAGAAGTTGCTCCTGACTTTGCGGCGGAGCGGTAAGTGGAGCAATGGCTGGCATGATGGAAAACCTCTGGTTAAAAAGTGAGCGCTATTTTTATGCGTTGTGGATAGAGTTTACCTTTTTATGGGTAACTATACCAATGTGATGATTTATATATGTTTTTTGTCCCGTTTCTTCGCTTGTGAAAACAGTGAAAACGGGTTTTCCAGAACTGGTCACTGACAATGAACAGGATCTTACACCATGTTATCCACAGAAAAATGGGATAACTGGGGAAAAGCCCCACTACTGGTTCGATTTACAGCCTTGACGTGCGACGAAAATCGAATTTTTAGACAAAATGTGCCCGACGAGTGTGCTTTATCTGTGGATAAAAGCGGCATTGTTCGATCTTTCATCAGTTGCCGGATCGCATATGTGATGATCATCACGTTATGCTGTAATTTGTCGGTGTGAACTATGATAACTTAATGAATAGTATGTCATTATTAAGAAGCCCTATCTCTACGTCGTTCGGACTACTCTGGGTTTTCCCTGGTTAATTCCGTACTTCTTCACAACTCTATCCACAGAAAAAGTGAATAAAATGGCCCGGGGATGGCGTTCACTGTTTATAACTCGGGTGATTACTGTGAGTTATTCAAATGTTATTCGTTATCACGCCACACAGAGAGTGGTTTACCGTTTCCAACGAGTGTGAAACAATCATTCACATTGAAGCTTATTTTGAGGTAGTCCGGTGATTGATGACGATGGCTACCGCCCAAATGTCGGCATTGTAATCTGTAACCGCCAGGGCCAGGTGATGTGGGCCCGGCGCTATGGTCAGCACTCGTGGCAGTTCCCGCAAGGGGGCATTAATCCAGGCGAGTCCGCCGAGCAGGCAATGTATCGGGAATTGTTCGAAGAGGTTGGGTTAAGCCGCAAAGATGTGCGGATCCTGGCCTCAACCCGTAACTGGCTGCGTTACAAGCTGCCTAAACGTTTGGTGCGTTGGGACACAAAGCCGGTTTGTATCGGTCAGAAGCAGAAGTGGTTTCTTCTACAACTGGTCGGCAGCGATACGGCTATTAATATGCAAACCAGCAGTACACCTGAGTTTGATGGCTGGCGATGGGTAAGTTACTGGTACCCGGTTCGTCAGGTGGTGTCGTTTAAGCGCGACGTTTACCGCCGGGTGATGAAAGAGTTCGCGGGTGTGACAATGTCGCTCGCTGAAACCACACCAAAGCCACAAAGCGCGCCTGCTTATCGACGTAAAAGAGGTTAAGCCACGCACATTATGCTCACTCGGTTGCGAGAAATAGTCGAGAAGGTCGCCAGCGCGCCGCGTTTAAACGAGGCGCTGGATATCCTGGTGACGGATGTCTGTAAAGCGATGGAAACGGAAGTTTGTTCGGTTTATCTGGCTGACAACGATCGACGCTGCTATTACCTGATGGCCACGCGCGGGCTGAAAAAACCCCGTGGGCGCACAGTCGCACTCGCATTTGATGAAGGTCTTGTCGGCCTGGTGGGGCGGCTGGCCGAACCTATCAACCTCGCCGATGCGCAGAAGCATCCCAGCTTTAAATACATCCCGGCTGTTAAGGAGGAGCGTTTTCGCGCCTTCCTTGGCGTGCCGATCATCCAGCGGCGTCAGCTGCTGGGTGTGCTGGTAGTCCAGCAGCGTGAGCTGCGCCAGTTCGATGAAAGCGAAGAGTCCTTCCTTGTCACCCTCGCCACCCAGATGGCGGCGATTCTCTCCCAATCACAGTTAAATGCGCTGTTTGGGCAGTATCGTCAGACCCGCATCCGCGCGCTGCCGGCATCATCCGGGGTGGCGATTGCCGAAGGCTGGATGGATGCCAGCCTGCCGTTGATGGAGCAGGTCTACGAGGCCTCGACGCTGGACACCGCTTCCGAGCGCGAACGTCTCACCGGCGCGCTGGAAGAGGCGGCGAATGAGTTTCGTCGCTACAGCAAGCGCTACGCCGCCGGGGCGCAAAAAGAGACGGCGGCTATTTTTGACCTCTATTCGCACCTGCTATCCGATGCGCGCCTGCGCCGTGAGCTATTCGACGAAGTCGACAAAGGCTCCGTCGCCGAATGGGCGGTGAAAAAGGTCATTGAAAAATTTGCCGAGCAGTTTGCCGCCCTCAGCGATGGCTATCTGAAAGAGCGGGCGGGGGATTTACGTACTCTCGGACAGCGGCTGTTGTTCCATCTCGACGACACCACCCAGGGGCCGAACACCTGGCCTGAGCGCATTATTCTGGTGGCCGACGAACTGTCGGCTACCACGCTTGCGGAAGTGCCGCAGGACCGCTTGGTCGGGGTGGTGGTGCGCGACGGCGCGGCCAACTCCCACGCGGCGATCATGGTGCGCGCGCTGGGCATCCCGACGGTAATGGGCGCCGATATTCAGCCGTCGCTGCTGCATGGCCATATGCTGATCGTTGATGGTTATCGCGGCGATCTATTGGTCGATCCCGAACCGGTGCTGCTGCAGGAATATCAGCGGTTAATCAGCGAAGAGAACGAACTGAGCCGGCTGGCGGAAGACGATCTCGAACGCGCTTCCGAACTGAAAAGCGGCGAGCGAGTAAAAGTGATGCTCAACGCCGGTCTGAGCCCGGAGCATGAAGAGAAGCTCGGCAGCTTTATCGATGGTATCGGGCTTTACCGCACCGAAATTCCGTTTATGTTGCAAAGCGGCTTCCCCTCCGAAGAGGAGCAGGTCGCCCAGTATCAGGGCATGCTGCAGATGTTTAACAGCAAGCCTGTAACCCTGCGTACGCTGGATATTGGCGCCGATAAGCAACTGCCGTATATGCCGATCAGCGAAGAGAACCCGTGCCTTGGCTGGCGCGGGATCCGTATTACGCTCGATCAGCCGGAAATCTTCTTGATCCAGGTGCGCGCCATGCTACGGGCCAATGCCGCTACCGGCAACCTCAGCATACTGCTGCCGATGGTCACCAGCCTCGAAGAGGTTGACGAAGCCCGCCGCCTGATTGAGCGCGCCAGTCGCGAAGTCGAGGAGATGATTGGTTACGCTATTCCGCGCCCGCGCCTTGGGGTGATGCTGGAAGTGCCGTCAATGGTCTTTATGCTGCCGCAGTTGGCAAACCGCATCGACTTTATCTCGGTCGGCACCAATGACCTGACGCAATACATCCTCGCGGTCGACCGCAATAATACCCGCGTCGCCAATATGTACGACTGCCTGCATCCTGCGGTATTGCGGGCGCTGGCAATGATCGCTCATGACGCCGAGCGTTTTGGTATCGATCTGCTCCTGTGCGGCGAAATGGCGGGCGACCCGATGTGCGTCACTATCCTGGTAGGACTCGGCTATCGCCATTTGTCGATGAACGGCCGTTCGGTCGCGCGCGTGAAATATCTGCTACGCCGTATCGATATCGAAGAAGCGCAGGAGCTGTCACGGCGCAGTCTGGAAGCGCAGATGACCACCGAAGTGCGCCACCAGGTGGCGGCGTTTATGGAGCGCCGCGGTCTCGGCGGTCTGATCCGCGGCGGACGGTAACGTAGGTCGGGTAAGGCGTTAGCCGCCACCCGACCAAAAAACGGCACCGCGAGTAGCGAACCCGGGGAAAAAACCGCACGCTGTTAGCATCCGTATACATATCTTTTACACGTTCGGCGCGGATCGCACTACATGCTTATGCTATCATTCGCCTCCTTCGGAGTGCCCGTTTTAAGCGGGCACGGATCATCACCGCTGTCCACTTTCGGCGGAATAACAAGTCTTTATGGTGACAGATGAATAGTGGCTACCTGCATTTTCCGGAGTTCGATCCGGTAATATTTTCCATTGGACCGGTCTCTCTCCACTGGTACGGCTTAATGTACCTGGTTGGTTTCGTCTTTGCGATGTGGCTGGCCACCCGTCGGGCCAATCGTCCGGGCAGCGGCTGGACGAAAAATGAAGTGGAAAACCTGCTCTACGCGGGGTTCCTCGGCGTATTCCTCGGCGGCCGTATCGGCTATGTGATGTTCTACAACCTGCCGGTCTTCCTTAGCGACCCGCTATATCTGTTCCGCGTCTGGGATGGCGGCATGTCGTTCCACGGCGGCCTGATCGGCGTGATTCTGGTGATGATTATCTTCGCCAAACGCACCAAACGCACCTTCTTCCAGGTCTCCGATTTCATCGCGCCGCTGATCCCGTTTGGCCTCGGCGCCGGGCGTCTGGGCAACTTTATCAACGGTGAACTGTGGGGCCGCGTTGACCCGAACTTCCATTACGCGATGATTTTCCCGGGCTCGCGCGCTGAGGACCTGGCGCTGCTGCCGTCGCACCCGGAATGGCAATCATTATTCGATACCTACGGCGCGCTGCCGCGTCACGCCTCGCAGCTTTATGAGCTGGCGCTGGAAGGCGTGGTGCTGTTCCTGATCCTGAACCTGTTTATCCGTAAACCGCGCCCGACCGGTTCCGTTTCCGGTCTGTTCCTGATTGGCTACGGCCTGTTCCGCATTATCGTGGAATTCTTCCGTCAGCCGGACGCGCAGTTTACCGGCGGCTGGGTGCAGTACATCAGTATGGGGCAGATTCTTTCGATCCCGATGGTGCTTGCGGGTATCATTATGATGGTTTGGGCTTATCGTCACCGTCCGCAGCAACAAAACTCTTGAGGAACCATGAAACAGTATCTTGATTTGATGCAGAAAGTGCTCGCCGAGGGCACGCCAAAAAATGACCGCACCGGCACTGGCACCATCTCTATTTTCGGCCACCAGATGCGTTTTAACCTGCAGGAAGGCTTCCCGCTGGTGACCACCAAGCGCTGTCATTTACGCTCCATCATCCATGAACTGCTGTGGTTCCTGCAGGGCGACACCAACATTGCCTATCTGCACGAAAATAACGTCACAATCTGGGACGAGTGGGCGGATGAGAATGGCGATCTGGGGCCGGTCTACGGCAAACAGTGGCGCTCCTGGCCCGCGCCGGACGGTCGCCATATCGACCAGATCAGCACGGTCATGGAACAGCTGAAAAACGACCCCGACTCTCGCCGTATCATCGTGTCGGCATGGAACGTCGGTGAGCTGGATAAAATGGCGCTGGCGCCGTGCCACGCGTTCTTCCAGTTCTACGTCGCCGACGGCAAGCTCTCCTGCCAGCTGTATCAGCGTTCCTGTGACGTGTTCCTCGGCCTGCCGTTCAACATCGCCAGCTATGCGCTGCTGGTGCATATGGTGGCGCAGCAGTGCGATCTGCAAGTGGGCGATTTTGTCTGGACCGGCGGCGACACTCACCTGTACAGCAATCACCTGGAGCAGACCAACCTGCAGCTGAGCCGCGAACCGCGTCCGCTGCCGAAGCTGGTCATTAAGCGCAAACCGGCGTCGATTTTCGACTACCGTTTTGAAGACTTCGAAATTGAAGGTTATGACCCGCATCCGGGTATTAAAGCGCCAGTGGCGATTTAACCTCTCTGTAGTGATGACAAACCGGCGCCAGCAGCGCCGGTTTTTTTATGCCCTTTGCAGAGTTTTGCGAGCCTGATTCCTGACGCCGCTCAACATCCTGCAACTGGCGAATTTTTTCCCGAGCCGCGACGCGAACCGTAGATTTACCATTCGAATGGATGGTCAGAGCAACGCATACTCGACGCCATGAACAGACAGCATGGCTACACCCTAATTGAAATGCTGGTCACCATGATGCTGGTGATCATCCTCAGCGCCAGCGGTATGTACGGCTGGCAGCGCTGGCAACAGCAACAGCGCCTGTGGCAGGTCGCCTGTCAGGTGCGCGATTATCTCGTGCTGCTGCGCGATGACGCCAACTGGCACAACCGCGAGCGCGTCATTCGCGTCGGACAATCGCCCGCCGGCTGGTGTCTGAGCTCAAGCGGCGTGGAGGCTGACTGTCACGCGAAAACACCTTTCACCCTGCAGCCGCTATGGCCGGGGATTACGCTGCAACATTTGACGGCGGGCATTGGTTTTTACGGCCTGCGCAACAGCGCCTGGGCCGGCCATATCCTGCTGCAAAGCGATGGCGGAGCGTGGCGGATTGTTGTCTCTAACTGGGGGCGCATACGCCTGTGCCGGGAAGGAGAGGAATTATGCCAGTAGCGGCGCGTGGTTTTTCGCTCATTGAAACGCTGATTGCCATGGCGATTGGCGCGGTATTACTGCTCGGAGCCGCTCGTTTCCTTCCGGCGCTACAGCGCCAGGTTCTTCGCCAAACGCAGCAGCAGGCGCTGGAAAATGAGCTATGGCAGCGGGTCTATGCATTAGCCAAACATTTGCAGCGCGCCGGATATTGCGCAGGTCAATGTCATGGTCAGGCGCTGGTGATTGCCAGCGGCGGGCAGTGCGTCATCGTTCGCTGGGATGGCAACAGCAACGGCATTTGGGAACTGGCGCCGGAGGCCGATGCCGATTCCACCGGTTTTCGTCTGCGCGATGGGGCGCTGGAAACGCGGCGCGGCGTCGCTGACTGCGGCGGTAAAAATTGGGAGAAAATGACCAATCCCGCCGCTCTCACGGTCACGTGCTTTCACGTTGAGCGGCAGGTGATAAGCGGGTTTTCTCCTGAACTTATCGTTACCCTGGGGGCGCAGGCGCAATCGGACTCGCGTATTTCCGCCGAGGCGCAATATCGGGTGACGGGGTTCAACCTGTGAAACGCCAGCGCGGAGTTTCATCGCTGCTGATGGTGCTGCTGTTACTGGCGCTGGGCAGCCTGCTGTTGCAGGGGATGAATCAGCAGCAGCGATCTCTGCTGGCGCAGGTGAGCGCCGAAACCCAGGCGATTCGCGATACGGCCGCCGCGCAGTCGGCGCTGCAGTGGGGCAAAGGGGTGAACTGGCCGCTGCAGAGCGATGTGGTGTGTCAACAGGAAAACAGCCAACGCTGGCGAGCGTGCCTGCGGCTTTTTAATGATGGCCGCGCGCTGCTTATCGCCGGCAGCGGCACAGTACAGCTGTGGCAGTCAGCATGGGTTGAACAGGGCGTGCTGCGCTATTTAGCGCATGGCTGGAGCGATTTTTGCCCGTTAATGGAGAGTGCGTTATGCCTGATGCCGTAGCGCGCCAGCGCGGTTTTAGCCTGGCGGAGTCATTATTAGCGATGGCGCTGTTAATCATGACCATCGCGGCACTTGGCGGTTATCACCGCGGGCTGGCCAGCGGCGCCGCTCAATTGAACGCCTTCCGCCAGCAGTGGCGGGAGGCGTGGCGCTTTAGCCAGCTCGTTCCCCCGGCACAGCCCGCGCAAGGGCAAATAAGCCGCTTGCAGACATCCAGGCAAAGTTGTGTCAGCATCACGGTAACGATCACCATGCCCGCCGCTAAGCGGGTGCAGATGAACCGGCTACATTGTCCGGCAAATCAGTAGTCAGGAGCGAATATGTTAAGGGTGTACCACTCAAACCGTCTGGATGTGCTTGAAGCGTTGATGGAGTTTATCGTCGAGCGCCAGCGGCTGGATGACCCTTTCATGCCGGAAATGGTGCTGGTGCAAAGTACCGGTATGGCGCAATGGCTACAAATGACGCTGGCAAAGCGCTTCGGCATTGCGGCGAATATCGAGTTTCCGCTGCCGGCCAGCTTTATCTGGGATATGTTCGTTCGCGTGCTAGACGATATTCCCGGCGAGAGCGCCTTCAGTAAACAGAGCATGAGCTGGAAGCTAATGACTCTGCTACCGCAGTATCTCGACGATGACGCCTTCACATTGCTGCGCCACTATCTGAGCGATGACAGCGACAAGCGTAAGCTATTCCAGCTAGCCGCGCGGGTAGCCGATCTGTATGACCAGTATCTGGTCTATCGCCCGGAGTGGCTGATGCGCTGGGAAGCCGATGAACGGGTTGACGGGCTGGGCGACGCTCAGCAGTGGCAGGCTCCGCTGTGGAAAGCGTTAGTCGAATACACCGCGGAGCTTGGGCAACCGCTGTGGCACCGCGCTAATCTGTACCAGCGCTTTATCAGCGCGCTGGAAAATGCTGACCAGCCGCCAGCCGGGCTGCCGTCGCGGGTCTTTATCTGCGGCATCTCCGCGCTGCCGCCGGTGTATTTGCAGGCCCTGCAGGCGCTGGGCAAGCACGTCGATGTCTATGTACTCTTCACTAACCCCTGTCGCTACTACTGGGGCGATATTAAAGATCCGGCGTTTCTTGCCAAACTGATGTCGCGCCAGCGCCGCCACCACCGCGAGGCGCGCGAGCTGCCGCTGTTCCGCGACACCGAACAGGCGCCGGGGTTGTTTAATGATGATGGCGAGCAGGATGTTGGCAACCCGCTGCTGGCCTCGTGGGGCAAGCTCGGGCGCGATTATATCTATCTGCTGGCCGGGCTGGAGCGCTATGAAGAGCTGGACGCCTTTGTCGATATCGCCCCCGATAACCTGCTGCATAACCTTCAGGCCGATATTCTGGATCTGCGCAACGCCGCGGTGGCAGGGCGCACCGCGCAAGAGTTCGCCAGCAGTAAGAGCAAGCGTCCGCTGGCGACTGACGACCGCAGCCTGGCTATCCACGTCTGCCATAGCCCGCAACGCGAAGTGGAAGTGCTGCATGACCGGCTGCTGGCGATGCTGGAAGAAGACCCGGAGCTGACGCCGCGCGATATTATCGTCATGGTCGCCGATATCGACAGCTACAGTCCCTATATTCAGGCGGTATTCGGCGCAGCGCGCGGCGAACGCTGGCTGCCGTGGGCGATTTCCGACCGTCGGGCGCGGGAATCGCACCCGGCGCTACAGGCGTTTATCACGTTGCTTTCTCTGCCGGACAGCCGCTTCGCCAGCGAAGATGTGCTGGCGCTGCTGGATGTGCCGGTGCTGGCGGCGCGCTTCAATATCAATGAAGAGGGGCTGCGCTACCTGCGCCAGTGGGTCAATGAATCCGGCGTACGTTGGGGTATGGATGACGACAACGTGCGCGAAATGGATCTCCCGGCGACCGGTCAGCACACCTGGCGTTTCGGTTTAACACGTATGCTGCTGGGATATGCGATGGACAGCAGCCAGGGCGAGTGGCAGTCGGTGCTGCCCTATGATGAATCCAGCGGGCTGATTGCCGAACTGGTGGGGAATCTCGCTTCGCTGCTGATGCAGCTCAATCTGTGGCGCCGCGGTCTGGCACAGGATCGCCCGCTGACAGAGTGGCTGCCGGTGTGCCGCGATCTGCTCACGGATTTCTTCCTGCCAGACAGTGAAACCGAAGCGGCGCTGGCGCTGATTGAACAGCAATGGCAAGCCATCATCGATGGCGGGCTGGATGCGCAGTACGGGGCTGCCGTGCCGCTATCGCTGCTGCGCGATGAGCTGGCGCAGCGCCTCGATCAGCAGCGCATCAGCCAGCGTTTCCTGGCCGGGCCGGTGAATATCTGCACCCTGATGCCGATGCGTTCTATTCCCTTCAAAGTTGTCTGCCTGCTGGGGATGAACGACGGCGTCTACCCACGCACCCTCGCGCCGCTGGGTTTCGATTTAATGAGCCAAAAACCGCAGCGCGGGGACCGTAGCCGTCGCGACGACGACCGCTATCTGTTCCTGGAAGCGCTGATGTCGGCCGAACAGAAGCTATACATCAGCTATATCGGCCGCTCTATTCAGGATAATAGTGAGCGTTATCCTTCGGTGCTGGTACAGGAACTGGCGGACTATATCGGTCAGAGCCACTGCCTTGAAGGCGATGAAGCGCTGGACTGCGATGCCAGCGAACGCCGCGTTAAAGAGCACATTACCCATCTGCATACGCGCATGCCTTTTGATGCCGCCAATTACCTGCCGGATGAAGATCAGAGCTATGCAAGAGAGTGGCTGGCCGCCGCCAGCCAGCAGGGAGAGGCGCATAGTGAATTTATCCAGCCGCTTGCGCCGCTCGATATCGACACGCTGCCGTTCGAACAGCTGTTACGCTTTTGGCAGCATCCAGTGCGCGCTTTCTTCCAGCAGCGTCTGCGGGTGAATTTCCGCTCTGAAGAGAGCGAGATCCCCGAAGATGAGCCTTTCGTGCTTGAAGGGCTAAGCCGTTACCAGTTGAACCAACAGTTGCTGAATACGCTGATTGAACAACAGGATGCGTCAGCGATGTATCGTCGTTTTCGTGCGGCGGGTGAGCTACCTTATGGCGCGTTTGGCGAACTGGCGTGGGAGGCGCAGCGTCAGGAAATGCAGAACCTGGCTGAGCGGGTTATCGCCAGTCGTCAACCCGCGCAAAGTATGGAGATTGACCTACAGTGCAACGGTATCAATCTCACCGGCTGGCTACAGCAGGTACAGCCGGATGGGCTATTGCGCTGGCGTCCGTCGCTGCTGAGCGTCTCTCAGGGCGTGCAACTTTGGCTGGAACATCTTGTCTATTGTGCTAGCGGCGGTCTCGGCGAAAGTCGCTTGTTCGTGCGCAAGGAAGGCGAATGGCGTTTCCCGCCGCTGGCGGCTGAGCAGGCGCAGACGTATCTGAATCAGCTGGTAGAAGGCTACCTGCAGGGGATGTCAAAACCGCTACTGCTGTTGCCGGAAAGCGGCGGCGCGTGGCTAAAAGCCTGTTACGACGCGGAAAGGGATATCATGTTAATGGATGACGATACGCAACAAAAAGCGCGTAGCAAGTTCCTTCAGGCCTACGAAGGTAATATGGTGGTGAGCGGCGAAGGTGCCGATATCTGGTACCAGCGCCTGTGGCGCACCCTTGAGCCTGCGTACTATGAAGAAATTATCGCGCAGGCGCAGCGTTATCTGTTGCCGATATTTCGTTTCCATCAGTCCGAATAAAATTGTAATAGTATAAAAATTGCGCAAAAGAAGGTTGTTCATTTATTATGCGCAGCGAATCACGGACTGATGTTTTAAATACCCGGAAGATGGCCCGAGCCTGATGATGGGTATCCACGCTGACGCTATGCAGCGCGAAGTTTGTTAATGATGAGGTCCGTGAATGCCCCGCAGTTTATGGTTCAAAGTTCTTGTTGTAGTGGTCGCCCTTTGGGCGCCGTTAAGTCAGGCAGACACCGGATGGCAACCGATTCAGGAAACCATCCGTAAAAGCGAAAAAGATCCCCGTCACTATCAGGCTATTCGCCTGCAAAACGGCATGGTCGTGCTGCTGGTATCCGATCCGCAGGCGGTAAAATCGTTGTCGGCGCTGGTGGTGCCGGTGGGTTCATTACAGGATCCGGCCGACCATCAAGGGCTGGCGCACTATCTCGAGCATATGACCTTAATGGGCTCGCAGAAGTACCCGCAGCCTGACAGTCTTGCTGAATTCCTCAAAATGCACGGCGGCAGTCATAATGCCAGCACGGCGCCGTATCGCACCGCGTTCTACCTTGAAGTGGAAAACGATGCTCTCAACGGCGCTGTCGATCGGCTGGCCGATGCCATTGCCGCGCCGCTGCTGGATAAAAAATATGCCGAACGCGAACGTAACGCGGTCAACGCCGAATTGACTATGGCGCGTACCCGGGACGGGATGCGCATGGCGCAGGTGAGCGCCGAAACCATCAACCCTGCGCATCCGGCTTCACAATTCTCCGGCGGTAACCTCGATACACTGAGCGATAAGCCTGGCAGCCCGGTGCTTGATGCGCTACACGCTTTCCGCGACCGCTGGTACTCGGCAAACCTGATGAAGGCAGTTATCTACAGCAATAAGCCGCTGCCTGAGTTGGCAAGCATTGCCGCCGCGACCTACGGGCGGGTGCCTAATCATGACATCAGCAAGCCGGAGATTACCGTACCGGTCGTGACCGATGCGCAGAAGGGCATTGTGATTCACTACGTGCCGGCGATGCCGCGTAAGGTGCTGCGCGTTGAATTCCGCATCGATAACAACAGCGCTCAGTTCCGCAGCAAGACCGATGAGCTGGTGACCTATATGATTGGCAACCGCAGCCCCGGCACTTTATCCGACTGGCTGCAGAAGCAGGGGCTGGCGGAAGGGATTCGCGCGGATTCCGATCCGGCGGTCAACGGTAATAGCGGCGTGCTGGCGATCTCCGCTACCCTCACCGATAAAGGCCTGGCGCACCGCGATGAAGTTACCGCCGCTATTTTCAGCTACCTGAATTTGCTGCGTACTCAGGGGATTGATAAGCGCTACTTTGATGAATTAGCCCACGTGCTGGAGCTCGATTTCCGTTATCCGTCGATTAACCGCGATATGGATTATGTGGAGTGGTTGGCCGATACCATGATTCGCGTGCCGGTAGAGCACGTACTGGACGTGGTTAATATCGCCGACCGCTATGATGCCCAGGCGATTAAAGACCGTCTGGCGATGATGACCCCGCAAAATGCGCGTATCTGGTACATCAGCCCGAATGAGCCGCACAACAAAACCGCTTATTTCGTCAATGCGCCTTACCAGGTTGATAAAATTAGCCCCCAGACCTTCGCCGACTGGCAGCAAAAATCTGCGGCCATCAAGCTGCAGCTGCCGGCGCTGAACCCGTATATTCCGGATGATTTCACGCTGATTAAGAGCGATAAGGCCTACCCGCATCCGGAGCTTATCGTCGATGAGCCGACGCTGCGCGTGGTGTATGCCCCCAGCCAGTACTTTGCCAGCGAACCGAAGGCCGACGTCTCTCTGGTGCTGCGTAACCCGCAGGCGATGGACAGCGCGCGCCGGCAGGTGATGTTCGCGCTGAATGATTATCTGGCCGGCATTGCGCTTGACCAGCTCAGCAACCAGGCCGCGGTAGGTGGAATCAGCTTCTCGACCGGCGCCAACAACGGTCTGATGGTTAACGCCAACGGCTATACCCAGCGTCTGCCGCAGCTCTTTACCGCGCTGCTGGACGGCTACTTTAGCTATACGCCGACCGAAGAGCAGCTTGAGCAGGCGAAGTCCTGGTATGCCCAGATGATGGATTCGGCGGACAAAGGCAAAGCCTATGACCAGGCGATTATGCCGATTCAGATGCTGTCGCAGGTACCCTATTTTGAGCGCAAAACGCGCCGCGCGCTGCTGCCGTCCATCACTCTGAAAGAGGTGATTAACTATCGCGATAACCTGAAAGCCAGGGGGCGGCCGGAGCTGCTGGTCATCGGTAACATGAGCGCCCGGCAGTCCACCGATCTGGCCCGCCAGATCCAAAAACAGCTTGGTGCCGATGGTAACGAGTGGTGTCGCAACAAAGACGTGCTGATCGACAGCAAGCAGCTGGCAATGTTTGAAAAAGCAGGCAGCAGCACCGACTCCGCGCTGGCGGCGGTTTTCGCGCCGCCAAACGTCGATGAATACAGCAGCATGGCCGCCAGTTCACTGTTGGGGCAGATTATTCAGCCCTGGTTCTACAACCAGTTACGTACTGAAGAACAACTCGGCTATGCGGTATTCGCCTTCTCAATGAATGTGGGCCGCCAGTGGGGGATGGGCTTCCTGCTACAGAGTAGCGATAAACAGCCTGCTTTCCTCTGGCAGCGCTTCCAGGCTTTCTTCCCGACGGCGGAAGCCAAACTGCGGGCGATGAAGCCGGAAGAGTTTGCCCAGATCCAGCAGGCGGCGATTAGCCAGATGCTGCAGGCGCCGCAAACGTTGAGCGAAGAAGCATCAAAGCTGAGCAAAGATTTCGATCGCGGTAATATGCGCTTCGATTCACGTGATAAAGTAGTGGCTCAGATGAAACTGCTGACGCCGCAAAAACTTGCCGACTTCTTCCATCAGACGGTGGTGGATCCGCAAGGCATGGCACTGTTATCCCAGGTTTCCGGCAGCCAGAACGGCAAGACGGAATACGCCGCCCCTGAAGGCGGTAAGGTATGGGAAAGCGTCAGCGCATTGCAAAAATCCTTACCCCTGATGCGAGAGAATGAATGACCGAAACCGCTGAGTCTCTTGACCCACTCCGCTTGCCCCTGACGGGCGAGCGGCTGATAGAAGCCTCCGCGGGCACCGGAAAAACCTTTACCATCGCCGCGCTATATCTACGGCTGCTGCTGGGGCTGGGGGGGGAATCTGCTTTCCCCCGGCCGGTCAGCGTGGAAGAGCTGCTGGTGGTTACCTTTACCGAAGCGGCGACGGAAGAGCTGCGTGGGCGCATCCGCAGCAATATTCATGAACTGCGGATCGCCTGTTTGCGTGAGAGTTCCAGTAATCCTCTGTATGCCTCTCTGCTCGCGGAAATCGCCGATAAAAACCAGGCGGCGCAAACGTTGATGCTGGCGGAGCGGCAGATGGACGAGGCGGCAGTCTTTACCATCCACGGCTTCTGTCAGCGGATGCTAAGCCTCAACGCCTTCGAATCCGGCATGCTGTTTGAACAGCAATTGATCGAAGACGAATCCCGCCTGCGTTATCAGGCCTGCGCCGACTTCTGGCGTCGCCACTGTTATCCGCTGCCGCGCGATATCGCCGCGGTGATCCATGAACAGTGGAAAGGACCACGCGATCTGCTCAAGGCGATCGACCGCTGGCTGCAGGGCGAAGCGCCGCAGCTAAAATCGCCGCCGCCCGCGGAAGAGACGCTGGCAAGCCGCCATCAGCAAATCCTGGAACGTATCAATGCGCTGAAGCAGCAGTGGCGGGAGCAGGTTAGCGAAATTGAAAACGTGCTGGAAAACTCAGGGCTCGATCGCCGCAAGTTCAACCGCGGCAACCAGGGCAAGTGGATCGAAAAGGTCAGCGCCTGGGCGCAGGAAGAAACGCTGAGTTATCAGTTGCCTGATGCGCTGGAAAAATTCTCGCAACCGTTCCTCATTGAGCGCACCAAAGACGGCGGCGAACCACCGTTGCATCCGTTATTCAGCGCGGTAGAGGCGCTGCTCGCCTCACCGCTTACCTTAAACGATCTGGTTATCGCCAGGGCGATGGTGGAGATCCGTGAAGCGGTCGCCCGCGAAAAGCGGCGTCGAGGCGAACTGGGCTTTGACGACATGCTCAGCCGCCTTGACGACGCGCTGCGCGGCGACAGCGGCGAAGCGTTGGCCAGCGCTATTCGTCAGCGTTTCCCGGTGGCGATGATCGATGAGTTCCAGGATACCGATCCGCAACAGTATCGTATCTTCCGCCGCATCTGGCGTCGCCAGCCGGATACGGCCCTGCTGCTGATTGGCGACCCGAAACAGGCGATTTACGCCTTCCGAGGCGCCGATATTTTCACCTATATGAAAGCGCGTGGCGATGTCGCTGCCCACTATACGCTGGATACCAACTGGCGTTCGGCGCCGGGCATGGTACAGAGCGTAAATCGTCTGTTCGGCCTGAGTGATAATCCATTCATGTTCCGCGAGATCCCATTCTTGCCGGTGAAGCCAGCCGCTAAAAATCAGACGTTGCGCTTTACCATTGATGAGAAGCCGATCCCGGCGATGAACATGTGGTTAATGCCTGGCGAAGCCGTCGGTTCTGGCGATTATCAGTCTTTTATGGCGCAATTGTGTGCGACGCAGATCCGCGACTGGCTCAGCGCCGGCCAGCAGGGGCGCGCGCTGCTGTGGCGCGGCGAAAAAGCCGAGCCGGTGCGCGCCTCCGATATCACCGTGCTGGTGCGTAACCGTCTCGAAGCGGCGCTTATTCGCGATGCGCTGCAGCTCTTGTCGATCCCGTCGGTCTATCTCTCAAACCGCGACAGCGTTTTTGAAACCCCGGAAGCGCAGGAATTACTGTGGGTTCTACAGGCGGTACTGGCGCCAGAGCGTGAAAACACGCTACGCAGCGCGCTGGCGACGTCGATGTTTGGCCTTAATGCGCAGGATATCGAAAACCTCAATCAGGATGAACGTGCCTGGGATGCGCTGGTAGAGGAGTTCAGTGAATACCGGCAGATCTGGCGCCAGCGCGGCGTGATGCCAATGCTGCGCGCGCTGATGGGGGCACGTCATATTGCCGAAAATCTGCTGGCGACCCACGGCGGCGAACGCCGTTTGACCGATATTTTGCACATCAGCGAATTGTTACAAGAGGCGGCTAATCAGCTGGAGAGCGAGCACGCGCTGGTGCGCTGGCTGACGCAACATATCGCCGAGCCGGACAGCAATGCTTCCAGCCAGCAGATGCGTCTGGAGAGCGATAAGCATCTGGTGCAAATCGTCACTATCCACAAATCAAAAGGACTGGAATATTCGCTGGTCTGGCTGCCCTTTATCGCGCGCTTTCGCAAACAGGATCAGGCGTTCTATCACGACCGCGATTCCTTTGCTGCGGTACTCGACCTCGGAGAGGGGGAGAATAGCCTTGAGCTGGCGGAAGCCGAGCGTCTGGCGGAGGATTTACGCCTGTTGTATGTGGCCCTGACCCGCGCGGTGTGGCACTGCAGTCTCGGGGTTGCGCCGTTAAGTACCCGCCGAAGCGATAAACCTGGCAACAGCGATTTTCATCACAGCGCCCTCGGCCGTCTGCTGCAGGACGGCGAGCCGATGGACGCGGCGGGATTGACCGCGCGGCTACAGGCATTATGCCACGATGATATTGCGCTATGTATTCCCGATACCATGGACCAGACACCGTGGCAGGCGCCGGAAAACGCGCTACCGTCGCTTTCGGCGCGGACGGTTGAACGCCAGGTGAGTGACGACTGGCGGGTGACCAGTTATTCCGGCCTGCAGCAACATGGTTCCAGCGCCGGTCAGGAGCTGCTACCGCGTCTCGATATCGACGCCGCGGGCGTTGGCGAGGTGGCGGAAGAGCCGCAGCTCACGCCTCATCAGTTCCCACGCGGCGCGTCGCCGGGGACTTTCCTGCATAGCCTGTTTGAGGATCTCGATTTCAGTCAGCCGGTACCGGTTGACTGGATGGCGCAAAAACTACAGTTGCACGGTTTTGGCGAAGAGTGGGCGCCGGTGTTGAGCGAATGGCTGGACGGCGTGCTGCGAACACGCCTGCCGGGGGCTGAAATCGCCCTGAATCAGCTGGGCGTGCGGGATAAACAGGTGGAAATGGCCTTCTATCTACCGATTGAACAACCGCTGGATCCGCTGCAGCTGGACGCGCTGATCCGCCGCTATGATCCGCTGTCGGCTGATACCCCGGCGCTCGATTTCCGCCAGGTCCGCGGCATGCTGAAAGGGTTTATCGATCTGGTATTTCGTCATGATGGTCGTTATTACCTGCTGGACTACAAATCTAACTGGCTGGGCGAAGATCGCGAAGCCTATACCCAGCAGGCGATGATCCAGGCGATGCGCCTGCATCGTTATGATCTGCAGTACCAGCTGTATAGCCTGGCGCTGCACCGTTATCTGCGTCACCGTATTGCCGATTATCACTACGAGCGGCACTTTGGCGGCGTCATTTATCTCTTTTTACGCGGCATGGACGGGCAGGAAGGCGGGCAGGGGATCTTCACCACCCGCCCGGCGCAGCCGCTGATTGACGGCCTCGACGCGCTATTTGCCGGTGTTGCCCAGGAGGTGGACTCATGACCATGGATGAACTGCTGCTGGCCGCCGCCGAGCAGCGTTTGCTGCGACCGCTGGACGTACAGTTTGCGCTGATGGTGGCGCAGGATGCCCCTCCGGCAGTGAAGCTGGCCGCCGCGCTGTTGAGCCGGGATGCCGGAGAAGGTCATGTCTGCCTGCCGCTGTCGCGCCTCAACGCTGAAGAAGCGCTAAGCGGCAAGGCCGGCGAGATCCGCGACCAGTTGCTGGCGATGGCCGGAGAGCCGCAGGACTGGCCTCAATTGTTGCTTTCTTCGTCAGCGGTGAGCCGCGGCGACGAACCGACGCCGATGATTTTATGTGGCGACAGGCTGTACCTGAACCGCATGTGGCGTAATGAACTCACCGTCGCCCGCTTTTTTAATGAGACGAACCGGGTACTGGAGGTTGATGAAGGGCGGTTAACGGCAACCCTGAATGAACTCTTTCCTGCGACCGACGATATCGACTGGCAAAAAGTCGCTGCGGCGGTGGCGCTGACCCGGCGCATTTCGGTGATCTCCGGCGGTCCCGGCACCGGCAAGACCACTACCGTCGCGAAGCTGCTGGCGGCGCTGATTCAGATCAACGACACGTCGCGCTGTCGAATTCGGCTGGCGGCGCCGACCGGCAAAGCCGCAGCGCGCCTGACGGAATCCCTTGGGGCGGCGTTAAGAAAACTTCCGCTTAGCGATGAGCAAAAAGCGCTGGTTCCCGCCGATGCCAGTACCTTGCATCGCCTGCTGGGGGCGCAGCCCGGCAGCCAACGCATGCGCTACCACGCCGGGAACCCGCTGCATCTGGATGTGCTGGTGGTCGATGAAGCCTCAATGATCGACTTACCGATGATGTCGCGTCTGATTGATGCTTTGCCGGAACATGGGCGGGTGATTTTTCTCGGTGACCGTGACCAGCTTGCCTCCGTGGAAGCCGGGGCGGTGCTTGGCGACATCTGCGCCTGGGCGACATCCGGTTATACCGCGGCGCGAGCGCAAGAACTGTCGCGTTTGACCGGCGCAACGGTGCCGGCGGGGGAGGGGCAGATGGCCGGGGCGTTGCGCGATAGCCTGTGCCTGTTGCAAAAAAGCTACCGCTTTGGCAGCCATTCCGGTATTGGCAGCCTGGCGCGGGCGGTCAATGCCGGTGCGCGCGCAGAAGTGAAAGCAACATTACGCCAGCCGTTTGAGGATATCGTTCTGCAGCCGCTCAGCACCACCGAGGAGTATGAAGCGATGCTGATGGCGGCACAGGAGGGCTACGGTCGTTATCTGCAACTGCGCCGCGAGCAGGCCGCGCCGGAGCAGATGATTGCCGCCTTCGGCGAATTTCAGCTGCTGTGCGCGCTGCGTGAAGGGCCTTACGGGGTAAGCGGCGTGAATGAACAGCTGGAGCAGATGCTCCACCGTAAGCGGGCGATTACGCTACCGCGCCATTCACGCTGGTACGATGGCCGCCCGGTGATGATTTCCCGTAACGATAGCGCGCTGGGGCTGTTTAACGGTGATATTGGTATTGCGCTGGAAAGGGACGGCGAACTTCGCGTGTGGTTCCCAATGCCGGATGGCAGCATTAAATCGGTGCAGCCAAGCCGCCTGCCGGAACATGATACCGCCTGGGCAATGACGGTGCATAAGTCGCAAGGGTCGGAGTTCGATCATGCGGCGCTGATCTTGCCTTCTCGTAGCGTACCGCTGGTGACCCGCGAGCTGGTTTATACCGCGATTACCCGCGCCAAACGGCGCCTGTCGCTTTACGCCGACGAGCAGGTACTGGCGCAAGCCATCGTGACGCGCACCGAACGGCGCAGCGGCCTGGCGGAGATTTTCGCGCATGGCGGAAAGCCCGGATAAGGCGCAGCCGCCATCCGGGGGAGCCCTGCTGGCGCTACGTTGCGATGTCGTCGGGTAGCCCGGATAAGGCGCAAGCCGCTATCCGGGGAGTTATCCGTCAGCCCAGGTCTGCCATCAATACCTTCGAACGGCGCTGATAGTTGTACATCTGTTTTTTACTCTCCGGCAGCAAATCAATATCCACCGGGGTGAAGCCGCGTTCCTGGAACCAGTGGATACTGCGAGTGGTCAACACGAATAGCTTGCTGAGCCCCATCTGCTTCGCCTGGGCGGCGATACGGCTCAGCAGTACCTCGCCGCGTGACGAACTACGGTAATCCGGATGCACCGCTACGCAGGCCATTTCGCCGATTTTCTCTTCCGGGAATGGATAGAGCGCGGCGCAGGCGATGGTGGTGTTATCGCGCTGGATGATGGTGAATTTATCAATCTCCATTTCCAGCTGTTCGCGCGAGCGGCGCACCAGAATGCCTTGCTGCTCCAGCGGGCTGATAAGATCGAGGATGCCGCCGATATCGTTAATGGTTGCCCGGCGGATCTGCTCGGCGCTTTCCATGACGATCTGCGTACCGATACCGTCACGTGAGAATAGCTCCTGCAGCAGCGCGCCATCTTCCTGATAGCTAATTAAATGGCAGCGACGCACGCCACTGCGGCAGGCTTTCACCGCCCCGCGCAGGAAGCGTACGGTACCGGAATTATAATCTTCTTCCGCTTCCAGCTCCTCTACCCGCGCCTGCGCCTCGTTAGGGAACAGCTCGGAAACGATCTCGCCGTGCTGGTCGTAGACCCCCTGCGACGAGCAGAAGCCGATCATCTTTTCAGCTTTCAGCTTTACCGCCAGTTGGGTGGCTATCTCTTCAGAAGTGAGGTTGAAGCTCTCGCCGGTGACGGATACCGCGACCGGGCCCATGAGCACGATTGCGCCGCTGTCCAGTTGGCGATGAATGGCTTCTTCATCGATGCGGCGAATACGGCCGCTGTGGCAGTAATCGACGCCATCATCGACGCCAAGAGGTTGAGCAATAATAAAATTGCCGCTCACCACGTTGATATGCGCCCCCTGCAGGGGCGTATTGCCGAGGCTCATCGACAGGCGGGCGGTAATTTCTAACTGCAGCATACCGGCGGCCTGCTTAACCAGCTCAAGGGTTTTGGCGTCGGTGACGCGGGTCTGCTTGTGGTAAACCGGCTCGTGGTGGTGTTCCGCGAGATTAGCGTCAATTTGCGGACGCGCGCCATAGACCACCACCAGGCGAATACCGAGGCTGTGCAATAAGCCAATGTCATTGACTATGCTGGAAAAGTTATCGTGCTCGATGGCTTCTCCGCCCAGCATGATGACAAACGTTTTTCCCCGGTGCGCGTTTATATAGGGAACAGAATGGCGGAATCCCTCGACCAGTTCAGTGCGACGCTCCTTCACCATGACAAACCCTCAATGCATGATTATTCGTAATAAGTGTATTTTTATTCTGTTTTGCTTCGTGGCGCAACCCCTAATTTGTCACTAATTTGCGAAAACATTGTGACAAAACCTTGGGTGTCAAAGTTTGTTTACCCTTTTATAGATGACAGGTTATGCGGCTTTGGTTAAAGTTTCTGGTCAATCTGTTCATTTTGGCTTCAAACACGTTTTTTTGCTTGGGAGTGGCATGTCGGGATACAAGTCGGGATTAAGCCGCCGTCGTTTTTTACAAGGGGCGGGCGCCATGTGGTTAATGAGTGTGAGTCCGGTCGGTTTGGCCGCCGCCGCGCAGGTAGTCGCGGTGCGTATCTGGCCGTCGTCGACTTACACCCGCGTCACGGTGGAATCCAATCATGTACTGAAATATCGGCAGTTTGCGTTAAGCAATCCTGAGCGAGTGGTGGTTGATATTGAAGGCGTTAACCTGAACTCGGTTCTGAAAGGGATGGGCGGGCAGATTCGCGACGACGACCCGTATATTAAATCCGCGCGCGTGGGCCAGTTCGACCCGCAAACCGTGCGGATGGTGTTTGAACTGAAACAAAACGTCAAACCGCAGTTGTTTGCGCTGGCGCCGGTCGCCGGTTTTAAAGAGCGTCTGGTGATGGATCTTTATCCCTCTACGGCCACCGATGTGCAGGATCCGCTACTGGCGCTGCTGGAAGATTACAACAAAGGCGATCTGGAACGTCAGGTACCGCCGGCAGAAAGCGGGCCGCAGCCGGGGAAAGCCGGGCGCGATCGTCCTATCGTTATCATGCTCGATCCCGGCCACGGTGGTGAAGACTCCGGCGCGATTGGTAAATACCGAACTCGTGAGAAAGACGTGGTGCTGCAGATTGCCCGTCGATTGCGCGCGCTCATTGAGCGTGAAGGTAATATGAAGGTCTATATGACCCGTAACGAAGACGTGTTTATTCCGTTGAAGGTGCGTGTCGCCAAGGCGCAGAAGCAGCGTGCCGATCTGTTCGTTTCGATTCACGCCGATGCCTTTACCAGCCGTCAGCCGAGCGGCTCTTCGGTGTTCGCGCTCTCGACCAAGGGCGCTACCAGTACCGCCGCAAAATACCTCGCGCAAACGCAGAATGCCTCGGACTTAATCGGCGGCGTCAGCAAGAGCGGCGATCGTTACGTCGACCACACCATGTTCGATATGGTGCAGTCATTGACCATCGCCGACAGCCTGAAATTTGGTAAAGCGGTGTTGCAAAAAATGGGCAATATCAACAAGCTGCATAAAAATCAGGTGGAGCAGGCGGGCTTTGCGGTACTGAAGGCGCCGGATATTCCTTCAATTCTGGTCGAAACGGCTTTTATCAGTAACGTCGAAGAAGAGCGTAAACTGAAGACCGCGAAATTCCAGCAGGAAGTGGCGGAGTCGATTCTGGCGGGGATCAAAGCCTACTTTGCCGATGGGGCGACGTTGGCCAGACGTGGATAAAAAAATAGCGCCTTCGGGCGCTTTTTTTTTATAGCGGTATTTACGGACGGTAGAAACAAAAAAACACCCTTAAGGGTGTTCATTGTGTTGGTTGCGGGGGCCGGATTTGAACCGACGACCTTCGGGTTATGAGCCCGACGAG
>NZ_JBEAHW010000025.1:0-86720 GCF_040062085.1 Klebsiella sp. JN_Kp122 | reverse complement strand
TAGGGAGTTCTGAGACGTTGACAAGCCCTGTTTTCAAAAAACTTTTCAACCGTCTTTTTTTTGCGCAAAACGCCTTTAAAGCGGTAGTTTTTCCAGCGTTTCAAAGCCATAACGCTGTAAAACGGGTAAAAGCTGTTCAGTATCCGGGGTAATCGCCATGCAAAAAGCCTTATTGGCATCATTCGATTTGGCATCCGGCGCTTCATGCTCCAGCAACCAGGCGGTACGTCGAGCAATCGCCGCGCCGGAATCAATAAATCGCGTCCCTTCCGGCATGACCTGTTGCAGTTCTTCCGCCAGGAGCGGGAAGTGCGTACAACCTAATACGACCGTATCGGGCGGCTCCTGCATCCGTAGCCACGGGCGCAGAATTCGGCGCAGCTCTTCCAACGGTACCGCTTCGCCGTGCAGCTTCGCCTCTGCCAGTTCCACCAGCTCAGCGGAACCCAGCATTTCGATGCGGCACTCATTGGCAAAGCGGTCAATGAGTTCACGAGTATAAGGACGCTTGACGGTACCGCGCGTCGCCAGCAGGCCGACAATACCGTTCGCCGTTAAGCGCGCGGCAGGTTTAATCGCTGGTACGACGCCGACCACCGGGAAAGCGAACTTTTCACGTAGGGCTGGCAGGGAAACGGTACTGGCGGTATTACAGGCGATGACCGCCAGCGCCAGAGGATAGCGTTGCTGAACGGCAGTCACGATTTCAACAACACGCTCAACGATAAACTCTTCGCTCTTCTCGCCATAGGGGAAGGCAACGTTATCGAAAGCATAAATATAATGTAGATCCGGCAACAGCTGCCGAATCTCGTTATATACCGACAACCCACCGACGCCGGAATCAAACACCAGCACGGTGGGACGTGGATCAGAAGGTGTAGCTGCCAGACAAGGTGTATTCCCGTCCTGCAGTTTGGTAGCCATATACTGTCTCGTAATCTTTATCGAACAGGTTGGCTATTTTACCACGAACTGTGAGATGTGAGGTGACTGGATACGAAACTGCGAGATCCCACAAGCTTACACCGCCCAACTTAACGCTCTCAGGCGCATAGGTTACCGGGTCGTAAGTGTTGTCATAACGGGTGCCAAGATAGTGATAGGTCACCCCCCAGTCGAAATCATAAACCTGCCAGTCCAGCTGGTATTTCACCTGCTGTTTTGCCCGGCGCACCAGCAGCTCGTTGGTTTTCGCATCACGCGCATCGACATAGTCATAGCTGATGCTGTGCGCCAGCGGCCCGGTATCAAACGACGCCGTCGCTTCAATACCTTTAATACGCGCCTTGCCGACGTTGTAATATTTCATCAACTGCGAGTCGTAGTCGATCAGATTATCGATGTCGTTACGATATCCGGACAGGCGCCATGTCACCCCAGACGTCAGGCCTTCAAAGGCCCCTTCCCACTGCTTGCTCTCTTCCGGGTCGAGATTCTGATTACCGTAGAAGCCGTACAGCTGGCCGAGATTCGGCGCTTTGTAGGCAGTGCCATAAGAGGCGATAAAGCGGTAGCCGTCGATAAACTCCCACGCGGCGCTGCTCTGCCAGGTACCATGCTGGCCAAACTGCGAGTTATCATCACTACGCGCCGCCCCTTCCAGGGTGAAATCGCCCAACTTTTGCAAGCCGGTGATAAACAGGCCGGTATTACGGATTTCATAGCCATCGGTCACATAGTTCGTGCCAGGCTCGGTGGTTTGTTTTTGCCAGTCAATTCCAGCGCCAACGTTGCCGTGGCCAACATCGACCGTGTTCGCCCACTGCACATTGTACTGTTTCACTTCATCCAGCGTCGCCGAGGTGTCATAGCGCCCCAGTCGCGGATCGTAATTGTAGTCCTTGCTGTGGCTATAGCTGGAAGTCAGCTGCGAGTGGAAGATATCCTGATTAAAACGCAGGCCGGCATCCCAGGTCTGGCTATACAACTGGCGAGTATCGACTAATACGCCGCCATAAGGAGAGCCGTCGTAGGCCGTCCGGTTGTCATAGCCGTACCCACGCACAAAGCCACTCCACTCATTGGAGAAGCTATGCTCCAGCGCGCCGTAGATCGTTTTGCTCATAAAGCCATCGCGATCCGGCTGGCGAACGCCGCCGGTATTGCCTTCGGCGACCACATCAAAGCCTTTGGTATAGGTATAGTCGCCCGCCAGGGTGACGCGGGTATGTCCGCCGAAAGTCTGCTGCGTGCTGCCGCCATAGTTCTGGTAGCCATTTGAGCCCACGCCGGCATTGAGCGTGGTGCCGTCCTGGTCGCGAGTGGTAATAATGTTTACCACCCCGCCGATCGCATCCGAACCGTAGACCGCCGAGCGCGGGCCACGAACGTATTCAATGCGCTGTACCAGAGCGATAGGGAACTGGCTTAAGTCGGAAGAGCCGCTGACGCCCGCCTGATTCAGACGTACGCCATCCACCAGGATTAAGACATGGCTGGAGTTGGTGCCGCGTACGAAAAGAGAGCTCTGCTGCCCCATGCCGCCGTTTTGCGCGATGTCCACGCCCGGCAGGCGGCGCATCACATCGGTGAGAGAGGTTGACTGCCAGCGATCGATATCCTGCCGCGTCACCACGCTCACCGGCGCCAGCACGGTTTCGATAGGTTGCGCCACACGGTTTGCCGTCACCACTAACGTATTTGAATTGCTGTCCTGCGCCCAGCCGGAAAATGCCGTGACGGATAAAGCCGTCATCAGCGAAGCTTTTTTAATCATTGTAAAAGCATCCATAATATAGAGAGGATGCCGCCGGCTCTATCAGTAGCTCGCGATGATAGAAACCAAATGCGACGTATCCGGCAGGTCTTCGGGCTTGGAGGCTGCTTTAAGAAATAATGACTTCCCACGGCTAACCGCAGTGTCTGCACCGAGTGCGCTTATTTCTCGCCTTTCCTTACCGCTGCGCGTCAGCTCCAGATTCGCACTGGATTCCCTATTAACTCAGAGGACCGGTTGCAAGATGCTACAATTAGAAACATATAGATGTCCAGACTGCTATAACGATATTTCATCCGCAACCAGGGCTGGACATCCCCAATGCTTTCCCTACAATCCCCGCGTACTTATTTTATTCAGGATGCATCATGACCCCCGAACACCTCCCTACCGAGCAATACGAAGCGCAACTGGCAGAAAAAGTCGTCCGTTTGCAGAAAATGATGGCCCCTTTTGCCGCGCCGGTTCCGGAGGTATTTCGTTCGCCGGTCAGCCACTACCGGATGCGCGCTGAATTTCGCCTGTGGCACGACGGCGACGACCTCTATCACATCATCTTCGATCAGCAGACCAAGTCGCGTATTCGCGTCGATACCTTCCCGGCCGCCAGCGAGCTCATCAACCAGCTGATGCCGGCAATGCTCGACGGCGTGCGCCATAACCCGGTCCTGCGCCATAAACTTTTCCAGATTGATTATCTGACGACCATGAGCAACCAGGCCATCGTCTCGCTGCTCTATCACAAGAAACTCGACGACGAATGGCGCCAGCATGCGGAAGCGCTGCGCGATGCCCTACGCGCGCAAAATCTCAACGTGCAGCTGATAGGCCGCGCCACTAAAACCAAAATCGAGCTCGATAGGGATTATGTCGATGAACGTCTGCCGGTTGGCGGGCGCGAAATGATCTATCGTCAGGTGGAAAACAGCTTTACCCAGCCAAACGCGGCGATGAATATTCAGATGCTGGAGTGGGCGCTGGACGTCACCAAAGGTTCCACCGGCGATCTGCTGGAGCTCTACTGCGGCAACGGCAACTTCTCGCTGGCGCTGGCGCGTAACTTCGATCGCGTGCTGGCGACGGAAATCGCTAAACCGTCAGTCGCCTCCGCGCAATACAACATTGCCGCCAACCATATCGATAACGTGCAAATTATCCGTATGGCGGCGGAAGAATTTACCCAGGCGATGAACGGCGTGCGGGAGTTTAACCGCCTGCAGGGTATCGATCTGCAAAGCTATCAGTGCGAAACCATTTTTGTCGATCCGCCGCGCAGCGGGCTGGATAGCGAGACCGAAAAAATGGTCCAGGCCTATCCACGAATTCTCTATATCTCCTGCAACCCGGAAACACTGTGCCAGAACCTGGAAACCCTCAGCCAGACGCACAATGTCACCCGCCTGGCGCTATTCGATCAGTTCCCGTATACCCACCATATGGAATGCGGCGTACTGTTAACGAAGAAATAAACGCATAAAAAAACCCGGCGAACGCAACGTTGCCGGGTTATTACCTGGCGGATTACTCCGCCGCGGTATCTTTGCGGTTGCGCATCTTGTAACCGATCCAGAACACCATCGCGACAGACAGCACCGCCGGGAAGAAGTTAGAGCCGATATCCGGATATTCTGCGCGCACCACGGTGCTATACAGCAATACGCCGAGAATAAAGCAGGCGGCGGAAAGCCCCGGCAGCCCGACCGGCATACTGCGGTTCTGATAGCGCTGGTGCAGGCAGTATACCGTCAGCAGCAGCGACAGAACCGGGAAGATGGAAAAGGGAACGATTGAGCTGAACAGCGCGGCGAAGGTGCCATTAATGGACAGACCCGCGATCAGCGCCAGCAGTAGCGTACCTTTATCTTGAACTGAGTGTTTCATTGCTCGTCCTTCACGTTATTCGGAATGATGTGACATTTTTTCTTGTTCACGGCGATACCAGTAATACGCGCCTTTTGAAATCATTCTGAGCTGCAGTACCAGCCGCTCTTCCAGTTGTCGGCGCTGCTCCGGACTGACGTCCAACGCTTCCGCACCGGCGTTGAATACGATGGTGACCATAGCTTCAGCCTGCGCTTCGGTAAAGGCGCGCGGCATATGGTTTTCGAGTTCTAAATAGTCGGCAAGTTCCGCGATGAAATGCTGGATCTCGCGCGCTACAGCGGCTCGAAACGCCGCGGATGTGCCAGAACGCTCACGCAACAGCAGGCGGAAGGCGTTCGGGTTGTTACCAATAAACTCCATAAAGGTAGAGACGGAGGTGCGGATCACGCTGCCGCCTTTTGCAATGCGCTGGCGCGCCTGGCGCATCAGTTGGCGCAGCATTAGCCCGCTTTCGTCTACCATCGTCAGGCCTAACTCATCGACATCGCGAAAATGACGATAAAAGGACGTCGGCGCGATCCCTGCTTCCCGCGCAACCTCGCGCAAGCTCAGGCTGGCAAAGCTTCGCTCAGCGCTAAGTTGGCTAAATGCCGCTTCCACCAGCGAGCGGCGGGTTTTTTCTTTTTGTTGTGCTCTTACGCCCATCACGATGTATGAATCCTTCCAATAGCCCTGTCGGCACTATACCAGAGATTAAAACTAATCGGTTTGTACTGGATTGTGAATGATTGTTTATGAGCCGTTTCTGCTTTTATGCCGCAAAAAAGCACAACGATAATTGGGTTAAAGCTCGCCAAATGTTATCATCGTGTTTATTTTGTGTATAAAACAGGTGAGTAATGCCATGTCACACTCTTGGGATTATGATGCAATAGTGATTGGTTCCGGTCCTGGCGGTGAAGGCGCCGCTATGGGACTGGTGAAACAGGGAGCTCGTGTTGCCGTTATCGAGCGCTACCATAATGTCGGCGGTGGTTGTACCCACTGGGGAACCATCCCGTCAAAAGCGCTTCGCCATGCCGTCAGCCGTATTATCGAGTTTAACCAAAACCCCCTCTACAGCGACCATTCCCGTCTTCTCCGTTCTTCCTTCGCCGACATCCTCAACCATGCCGACAGCGTCATTAACCAGCAAACCCATATGCGTCAGGGTTTCTATGAGCGCAACCACTGCGAAATTCTGCAGGGCAACGCCCACTTTGTTGATGAGCACACGCTGGCGCTGGAGTGTCACGATGGCACCGTAGAAACGGTCACCGCCGAGAAATTCGTTATCGCCTGCGGCTCGCGCCCGTATCATCCGGCCGATGTCGATTTCCACCACCCGCGTATTTACGACAGCGATTCCATTCTTAGCCTGCACCACGAACCGCGCCATGTGATCATTTACGGCGCCGGGGTGATCGGCTGCGAGTACGCGTCGATCTTCCGCGGTATGGAGGTTAAGGTCGATCTGATCAATACCCGCGATCGTCTACTGGCGTTCCTCGATCAGGAGATGTCCGATTCGCTCTCCTATCACTTCTGGAACAGCGGCGTGGTTATCCGCCATAACGAAGAGTACGAGAAAATCGAAGGCGTCGATGACGGCGTGATCATGCATCTGAAGTCTGGTAAGAAGCTGAAAGCTGACTGCCTGCTGTACGCCAACGGTCGTACCGGTAATACCGATACGCTGGCGCTGGAAAATATCGGTCTGCAAACCGACAGCCGCGGCCAGCTGAAAGTAAACAGCATGTATCAGACCGCCCTACCGCACATCTATGCCGTCGGTGACGTTATCGGTTATCCAAGCCTGGCGTCAGCGGCTTACGATCAGGGACGCATCGCCGCGCAGGCGCTGATCAAAGGCGAAGCCTCCGCGCATCTGATTGAAGATATCCCGACCGGGATCTACACCATTCCGGAAATCAGCTCGGTGGGTAAAACCGAGCAGCAGCTAACCGCGATGAAGGTGCCTTATGAGGTAGGTCGCGCACAGTTTAAACATCTGGCGCGGGCGCAAATCGTCGGTATGAGCGTGGGTACGCTGAAGATTCTGTTCCATCGCGAGACGAAAGAGATCCTCGGCATCCACTGCTTTGGTGAGCGCGCGGCCGAAATTATTCATATCGGCCAGGCAATTATGGAGCAGAAAGGCGGCGGTAACACCATTGAGTACTTCGTTAACACCACCTTTAACTACCCGACCATGGCCGAAGCCTATCGGGTAGCGGCGTTAAACGGCTTAAACCGCCTCTTTTAACGCCTTATCAAAGTGGCCATCCATAGTACTACGGATGGCCTCCGCCAGATGCTCATAGCGGCTACGCAGCGGCGAACCAGGACGATAAACCAGCCCGATAGTGCGTCTTGGTTCCGGCTTAATGCACGGAATATAGACCACGCCATCGCGTTTTCTCTCCTGCGGCACCGCCAGCGCAGGCAGTAGTGTAATACCACTTCCGGCGGCAACCATGTTGCGCAGCGTTTCAAGGCTGGTCGCGCGGAAGTGGGTATCTTCGTCCGCACCCGCTTCAAAGCAGAAGCCCATCGCCTGGTCGCGCAGACAGTGTCCGTCTTCCAGCATCAACAGCTTTTCACCCGCTAAATCCGCCATCGGCACGCGATCGCGCTCTGCCCACGGATGGTCTTCGTAGATAGCCAGCATCATCGGCTCATCGAACAGCGGCACTTCGATAAAGGCTTCACTCTCTTTGACCAGCGCGAGGATCGCGCAGTCGAGCTTACCGCTATCGAGCTGCGCCAGCAGCTGATGGGTTTGCGCCTCATGCAGATACATTTCCAGCTTCGGGAAAGTCTGATGCAGCATCGGAATTATGTGCGGCAGCAAATATGGCCCCACCGTTGGGATCAGGCCGATATGCAGCGGCCCGGACATGGTTTCCCCTTGCTGGCTTGCCATCTCCTTGAGCACTTTTACTTCGCGTAGCACGGTACGCGCCTGATCCACCAGCAGCAAACCCGCCTGAGTGAACAGAACCTTACGGCTGGTGCGCTCCAGCAACATCACCCCAAGTTCATCTTCCAGCTTGCGAATTTGTCCGCTAAGCGTAGGCTGACTGACGTGGCAGGAATCTGCCGCACGTCGGAAGTGGCGATGTTCAGCCAGCGCTACCAGGTATTCAAGATCGCGAATATTCATTATTCATCCTCCATCGCCACGATAGTCCATGGCGATAGATAGAATAGCAACGAACGATTATCCCTATCAAGTTTTCTGTTCAATAATAACCACAGAAACGAGGAGAACATCTGAAAATCATTGAGTCGCCTCACAGTTTCCCTACCCGAACAACTAAAGCCAACGTGAACTTTTGCGGACCTCGTGTCCGCTTTTTTTTGGCGTAAAAAAGCCCGGGGATTACCCAGGCTCATTCAACATCGGTGTAATCTCTTACACCAGGCGCTGTCTGGCGTCGGCAATCGCCTGCGCCACCTGCTGCGGCGAGACGCCGCCTTTGGCCGCACGTTTATCAAGGCAGGACTGCAACGACAGGATCGGGTAGACGTCATCGCCGATAACGCTGCTGAACTTTTGCAAGTCGCTTAACGGTAAATCTTCCAGCGCTTTGCCCTGAGCAATCGCTTCAACCACCGCTTCACCGACGATATGGTGTGCTTCGCGGAACGGAACGCCTTTTGCCACCAGGTAATCCGCCAGCTCGGTAGCGTTGGCGTAACCCTGCTGCGCCGCTTCCGCACAGCGCGGACGTTTCACCTGGATACCGTCCAGCACCAGCGCCGCCATGTGCAGGCAGTCAAGCCAGGTGTCCAGCGCATCGAACAGCCCTTCTTTGTCTTCCTGCATATCTTTGTTGTAGGCCAGCGGTAGCCCTTTCAGGGTCATCATCATGCCGGTCAGCGCGCCCTGCACTCGGCCGCATTTACCGCGGATCAGTTCCAGCGCATCCGGGTTTTTCTTCTGCGGCATCAGCGACGAACCGGAAGTAACGCGGTCAGACAGTTCAACAAAACCCGCTTCGCCGGTATTGAAGAAAATCAGATCTTCGGCAAAACGCGACAGGTGCACCATGCCGATAGAGGCATCGGAAAGCAGTTCCAGCACGTGATCGCGATCGGAGACGCTATCGAGGCTGTTACGGGTCGCCGATGCGAAACCCAACCAACCGGCCAGCTGCTCACGGTCGATTTCATAAGCGGTTCCCGCCAGCGCGCCGCATCCCAGCGGGCTGACATCGAGGCGCTTGAGCGCGTCCTGCAGACGGCTTTCATCACGGGCCAGCATTTCAACGTAGGCCAGACACCAGTGCGCAAAAGTCACCGGCTGGGCGCGCTGCAGATGGGTATAACCCGGCATCACCGCATCCTGATTGTTGCCAGCGGTTTCCACCAGCGCGCTTTGCAGTTGGCGGGTCGCGGACAGCAACTCGGTGACGGTCTCTTTGCACCACAGCTTGAGATCGGTGGCGACCTGATCATTACGGCTACGTCCGGTATGCAGTTTTTTGCCCAACTGGCCGACTTTATCGATCAGTTTCCCTTCGACCCAGCTATGGATATCTTCGGCATCGCTTTCAAGGATTTGCTGCGGGTTGGCGCGTACCTCTTCCAGCAGAACGTTCAGCGCCTCTTCCAGCTGCAGCTGCTCATCGGCGGTCAGTACGCCTACGGTTACCAGCGCTTTGGACCAGGCGACGGATCCCACGATATCCTGTTCCGCCAGACGATAGTCAAAGCGTAAAGAGTCGTTGAATTGTTTGAACCGCTGGTCTGCTGCCTGTGTAAAACGCCCGCCCCAAAGTGCCATAACATGCTTCCTTTATTCGTGAGTTCTGCCGGGTCGCGCTGCGCTTACCCGGTCTACGGTCTTATCGCCCCGGCAAGCAACGCGCCGCCGGGCATTCAATCTTAAGCCAAAATACGCGTACCGATCGGGGTACCGTTAAATAATGCCGGCAGCTGCTCGGCATGGCGCCAGGAAGCGATATCCACCGGGCGGCCCAGCTCGCGCGCCGCGTCCAGCGCCGCGTTCACTTTCACAATCATGCCGTCGGTAATAATGCCCTGTTCAATCAGTTGTTCAGCCCTGGAGGCGGTCATTTCCGCAATCCGCTGACCTTTACCGTCGAGAATGCCGCTAACATCGGACAGCAGGATAAGATCCGCGCCCAGCGTCGCCGCCAGCGCCGTCGCCGCCTGATCGGCGTTGACGTTCATCAGTTGTCCTTCGTCGGTGACGCCAATCGAGCTCACGACGGGCAGGTAGCCGCCCGCCAACAGCGTATTGATAAGCGTCGGCGAGCCTGCCTGCGCTTTACCAACGTGGCCTAGTTCTTCATCCAACTGAGTCACCTTCACGCTATCGCCATCGCCGAGGAACAGCCCTACCGAGGAAAGACCATGCTTTTTCGCCCATGCCAGCAGCGTTTTGTTGGCAGTTCCCGCCAGCGCGCCGGTAATGATGTCAATCTGATCGGCAGGCGTTACGCGCAGGCCATTTTTCTTTTTCACCGGCAGATTAAGCTGTTTCATCAGCTCATCCACCACGCAGCCGCCGCCGTGGACGATAACCAGCGGACGCTGGTGTGTTTCGCGGTAGTGCACCAAGGCGGTAAACAGACGTTCCAGCGCTTCTTCGCTGTCCAACAACACGCCGCCAAGTTTGATAATCAATGGATTGTTCATCATCACACCTTAAATTAAAGACTGCGTCTCAGCGAAGCCGAAACGAATGTTAGCGCACTGCACGGCCTGCGCTGCCGCGCCTTTCAGCAAGTTATCTTCTGCGGCCACGACGATAATATGTTCGTCCTGGACGGCAAAACCGATATCACAGAATGGCAGCCCAACTACGTTTTTCAGCGCCGGTACGCCTTTATCGTATAAACGGACCAACGGCTTATTGGCATAGGCCTGCTGGAAGACCTCAGCCACCTGATCTTTACTGACGCCCGGCTTCAGGCGGCAGGTAATGGTTTCCAGAATACCGCGTTTAAAATTGCCAAGGTGGGGAGTGAAGATCACCTCTGCGCCCAGATGGGTAGAAATTTCCGGATGGTGGCGATGATTGAAAACACCGTACGGCTGCAGGCTGACTTCGCAGAAGCTATTGCTCATCGCCGCCTTACGCCCGGCGCCGCTAACGCCGCTGGTGGCGTTGATCACCGGCCATTGCTTCAGATCCAACAGACCGGCATCGATCAGCGGTTTTAACGCCAGCTGCGCCGCCGTCGGGTAGCAGCCAGGCACCGCGATCAAATTCGCCTCTTTCAATGCTTCTACGTTCCACTCCGCCAGACCGTATACCGCCTGCTTAAGCAGATCGGAATGCTGATGAGTGAAACCGTAGTATTTTTCGTAGAACGCGCCATCGTTGACGCGAAACGCGCCGGATAAATCGAACACCACGCAGCCCGCGGCCAAAAACTGCGGCGCCAGATCGTGGCTAACTTCATGCGCGGTGGCGAGGAACACTACATCCGCGCCGGCGCTAAATTCGCTGATATCGGACATCGCCTGCAGCGGCAGGTCGACAATACCTTTCAGCTGCGGATGTATATCGGAAATTAACTTTCCGGCATCATTGCTTTGCGCGGAGACGGTCAAAGCGGTTATGTTCATATGAGGGTGGCGATTTACATAGGCCACCAGCTCTGCGCCGGCATAGCCGCTAGCTCCCACGATCAGCGTATTTAGCATTGGAAGAGCATCTCCTTACATTCGATGGGTTTTATTGCGCTCAACGATATTGTATTTTTATTCACAAATACTGCATGAATATTGATACTATCATGACCAGAGGTGTGTCAACAATGAAAAACAATTTACCGCCCTTTATCGAGATTTACCGCGCATTGATCGCCACACCATCCATCAGCGCGACCGAAGAAGCGCTGGATCAAAGCAATGAGTCTTTAATCAATTTACTCGGCGGCTGGTTCCGCGATCTGGGCTTCAACGTCGAGATCCAGCCGGTACCTGAGACGCGCAATAAATTCAATATGTTGGCCAGCACTGGCCACGGCGCTGGCGGCCTGCTGCTCGCCGGGCATACCGATACCGTGCCTTTCGACGATGGTCGCTGGACCCGCGACCCGTTTACACTTACGGAGCACGACAACAAACTCTACGGGCTCGGCACCGCCGATATGAAAGGCTTCTTCGCGTTTATCCTCGATGCCCTGCGCGACGTTGACGTCAGTAAATTGAAAAAACCGCTGTATATTCTGGCCACCGCTGACGAAGAAACCAGCATGGCGGGCGCGCGCTACTTTGCCGAAACCACGCAACTGCGCCCGGATTGCGCCATCATCGGCGAGCCGACCTCGCTGCAGCCGGTGCGGGCGCATAAAGGCCACATTTCAACAGCGGTACGCGTACTGGGCCAGTCCGGCCACTCCAGCGACCCGGCACGCGGCGTGAACGCTATCGAACTGATGCACGATGCGATTGGCCGCATAATGCAACTGCGCGATGATTTAAAAGAGCGTTACCACTATGCCGCCTTCACCGTGCCTTATCCGACGCTCAACCTGGGCGCCATTCACGGCGGCGATGCATCCAATCGCATCTGCGCCTGCTGCGAATTGCACATGGATATTCGTCCATTGCCGGGGATGACGCTTAACGACCTGAACGGCCTGCTGGATGAAGCGCTGGCGCCGGTCAGCGAACGCTGGCCGGGGCGTCTGACGGTCTCGGAGCTGCATCCGCCGATTCCAGGCTATGAATGCCCGCCGGACCACAAGCTGGTCGAAGTGGTTGAAAAACTGCTCGGCGCGCAGACCGAAGTGGTGAACTACTGCACCGAAGCGCCGTTTATCCAGACGCTCTGTCCTACGCTGGTGTTAGGACCGGGCTCCATCAACCAGGCCCACCAGCCGGATGAATATCTGGAGACGCGGTTTATTAAGCCGACGCGCGAACTCATCACCCAGGTTGTCCATCACTTCTGCTGGCATTAATCGCTGCTAGTTTCCCGCCTTCACGTGCAGAGGCGGGAGAGTGACGATCGTCACACTTCCATAAGTAATGCTTATCCGCCGACCGCTGAGTTAACTTTCGCAAATTATCGCCATTTATTCGTTTGCTGAAGCGATTTCGCAGCAATTGACGCGGGGGTATTTACGTGGCTTTATAAAAGACGGGTTGCTTATCCACTGCTCAAATCACGGAGCGCCGGATATAACAAAATAAAATGAGATGGGGTGTCTGGGGTAACATGAACGAACAATATTCCGCTTTGCGTAGTAATGTCAGTATGCTCGGTAAGGTGCTGGGCGACACCATCAAGGATGCGTTAGGAGAAAACATTCTTGATCGTGTCGAAACTATCCGTAAGTTGTCCAAATCTTCTCGCGCGGGCAATGAAGCCAATCGCCAGGAGCTGCTCACCACGCTGCAAAACTTGTCCAACGACGAGCTGCTGCCGGTGGCGCGCGCCTTTAGCCAGTTCCTGAATCTGGCCAATACCGCTGAGCAATATCACAGCATTTCGCCCAACGGCGAAGCCGCCAGCAATCCGGAAGTTATTGCGCGTACCCTGAGAAAACTCAAAGACCAACCCAATCTCAACGAAGACACCATAAAAAAAGCGGTGGAATCCCTGTCGCTGGAGCTGGTATTAACCGCTCACCCGACCGAAATCACCCGCCGGACGCTGATCCACAAAATGGTGGAAGTGAACAACTGCCTTAAGCAGTTGGATAACAAAGATATCGCTGACTATGAGCACAACCAGCTGATGCGCCGCCTGCGCCAGCTGATCGCCCAGTCCTGGCATACCGATGAAATTCGTAAGCACCGCCCTTCTCCGGTCGATGAAGCCAAATGGGGTTTCGCGGTAGTTGAAAACAGCCTGTGGGAAGGCGTGCCGAACTATCTGCGCGAGCTGAACGAACAGCTGGAAGCCAACCTCGGTTACCAGCTACCGGTTGATTTTGTGCCGGTACGATTCACTTCCTGGATGGGCGGCGACCGTGACGGCAACCCGAACGTCACCGCCGATATCACCCGCCACGTGCTGTTGCTCAGCCGCTGGAAAGCGACCGATCTTTTCCTGAAAGATATCCAGGTGCTTATCTCCGAGCTGTCGATGGTCGAATGCACCGACGAGCTCCGCGATTTGGCGGGTGCGGAAGGCGCGCAAGAGCCGTATCGTTATCTGATGAAAAAGCTGCGTAGCCAGTTGATGGAGACCCAGGCCTGGCTGGAAGCGCGTCTGAAAGGGCAAAAACTGCCGAAACCGGCGGGGCTTATCACGCAAAACGAACAGCTGTGGGAACCGCTGTATGCCTGCTATAAATCGCTGCAGGCCTGCGGAATGGGCATCATCGCCAACGGCGAACTGCTCGATACCCTGCGCCGGGTGAAATCTTTCGGCGTACCGCTGGTGCGTATCGATATCCGTCAGGAAAGCACCCGCCATACCGAAGCGCTGGGCGAAATGACCCGCTACCTCGGGATCGGCGATTATGAAAGCTGGTCGGAAGCCGACAAGCAGGCCTTCCTGATCCGTGAGCTGAACTCCAAACGCCCGCTGCTGCCGCGTCAGTGGGAGCCGAGCGAAGAGACCCGCGAGGTCCTCGACACCTGTAAAGTGATCGCCGAAGCGCCGCGTGGATCGATCGCCGCTTATGTGATCTCAATGGCCAAAACGCCGTCCGACGTGCTGGCGGTTCATCTTCTGCTAAAAGAAGCCGGTATCGGCTTTGCCCTGCCGGTCGCGCCGCTGTTTGAAACGCTGGACGACCTGAACAACGCCAACGACGTTATGACTCAGTTACTGAATATTGACTGGTATCGCGGCTTTATTCAGGGCAAGCAGATGGTCATGATCGGTTACTCCGACTCGGCCAAAGATGCCGGCGTGATGGCCGCCTCCTGGGCCCAGTACCAGGCACAGGACGCGCTAATCAAAACCTGCGAAAAAGCCGGTATTGAACTGACTCTATTCCACGGTCGCGGTGGCTCCATCGGTCGCGGCGGCGCTCCGGCCCACGCGGCGCTGCTCTCGCAGCCGCCGGGCAGCCTGAAAGGCGGCCTGCGCGTCACCGAACAGGGCGAAATGATCCGCTTTAAGTACGGCCTGCCGGAAGTGACCATCAGCAGCCTGTCGTTGTACACCAGCGCGATTCTGGAAGCCAACCTGCTGCCGCCGCCGGAACCAAAACCGCAGTGGCGCGAAATCATGGCCGAGCTGTCCGACGTCTCCTGCAAGATGTACCGCGGCTACGTGCGGGAAAACAAAGACTTCGTCCCTTATTTCCGCTCCGCGACCCCGGAACAAGAACTGGGCAAACTGCCGCTTGGCTCGCGCCCGGCGAAGCGTCGCCCGACCGGCGGCGTCGAGTCACTGCGCGCCATCCCGTGGATCTTCGCCTGGACCCAGAACCGCCTGATGCTGCCGGCCTGGCTGGGCGCCGGTGCCGCGCTGCAGAAAGTGGTCGAGGGCGGTAAGCAAAGCGAGCTGGAAAGCATGTGCCGCGACTGGCCGTTCTTCTCGACCCGCCTCGGAATGCTGGAAATGGTCTACTCAAAAGCCGACCTGTGGCTGGCGGAGTACTACGATCAGCGGCTGGTGAAACCGGAACTGTGGAAACTCGGCGAAGAGCTGCGTCAGCTGTTAACCGCCGATATCAAAGTGGTGCTGGCTATCGCTAATGACTCCCACCTGATGGCCGACCTGCCGTGGATCGCCGAATCCATCCAGTTGCGTAACATCTATACCGACCCGCTTAACGTCCTGCAGGCCGAACTGTTGCACCGTTCGCGCCAGGCTGAAGAGGCTGGCGAGGAACCGGATGCGCGCGTTGAGCAAGCGCTGATGGTCACCATTGCCGGCGTCGCGGCAGGGATGCGTAATACCGGCTAGTCACCGTTTCCCCCGGCCGCCCGGCCGCCCGGCCGGGGGATTTTCCCTCTCATTTTAGTGATGCAACATCTCATCGACGATCTGCTCTTTATGCAGCGCATAGGGATAATAGGTCGGCCAGTTATCCATCTCTTTCAGCAAGGCCTCCTGTGATTCATTGCCCATAAATATATGGAAATGCTGCGATTTGCGCGGGCCAATAATATGGTCGCTGAACTGGACGAATTTCGGCGCGTTACCATCGCCCTGTTGGCACTCAAACAGATAGCGAACGCCCTTCTTGCCGGAGGCGTATTGCAGGATTTTGTAGCCTGAGTAGGTATATTTGCAGCTATTAACGGTCTTGCCGACGTGGAACTCTATCACGTCATCTTCAATGCCAATCTGCTCCACGTCGGTGGCGTAACCCTTCTTATAATAGGCGCGATACTCTTCCACGCTCTTGCCGCCGGGCTTTTTCGCCTTCTGCTCCAGAACCGGATCAAGGTCGCCATTCAGCAGGTACGGATTAACGGACTGCCAGACGCCATCCCAATCGCTCAACGCGCGATCCTTCACATCTTTATCGGCAAAAATGCCTTCGCTAGCCTGGCGTTCTATGTCGGTCAACGCTGGGCCATGGCTATGGTTACCGTGGGCGAACGCCTGGACGCTCGCAAGCGCCATGCCTAAGCCAAACGCGAGCATGGGGATCTTTCGGGTCATTACTCTCTCCTGAGTTGAATATCGATTGCGATAAAATGTTACGATATAACATATCTAAATCAAGAAGCAATAACGACAAGCTCGCGCTTTTACCGCTGGAAAAATGTCCGGTATGATGAAATGCGTGGCGTTTTGGCGGGGTAAAGATGGATAACAGCATCAATCAGCTCATTGATTCATTAGTGAAAAAACAAACCTGCATTGCAGAAGTGCATTTTACCGGTGAGTCACGCCCCCCTGCCGACGCCGCGATCAAGGTTGATTTTCCTCGTCTGAATATTGTCATTGAGGGGCAGTTGTACGATCTCGCCCTCGGCGATAATGCCGCGCCGCTGCAGCCGCGCGATGTACTGTATATTGCGGGCGATAGCTGGAACTGGCCGCAATGGCAGACACCCTGCCTGCTATTAAGCATCTTGTTCGGCAAACAGCAGTTGGAATTTTCGCTGCAGCGCTGGAGCGGCGAGGCGCTAACTCTTGTCCAGAAGATCCAGGTACCGCGCCGCGGGCCGCGCGTGGGTTCATTCCTGCTACAGGCGCTAAATGAAATACGTATGCAGCCGCAGGAGCAGCAAACCGCCCGCTGTATCGTCGTTAGTCTTCTCAGCCACTGTACCGATCTGCTGGGTAGCCAGGCGCAAACCTCATCGCGCAGCCAGGCGCTGTTCGAAGCGATCCGCCAGTATATCGATCTCCATTTCGCTGAGCCGCTGAGCCGGGAATCCGTAGCCCAGTCGTTTTACCTATCCCCCAATTATCTCTCGCACCTGTTTCAGAAATGCGGGCCCATGGGTTTTAACGAATACCTTAATCATATTCGCCTCGAACAGGCGCGCATGCTGTTGAAAGGCCATGATATGAAAGTGAAAGACGTTGCCCACGCCTGCGGCTTCGCCGACAGCAACTACTTCTGCCGTCTGTTTCGCAAGAACACCGAACGTTCGCCTTCCGAATACCGCCGCCAGTATCACAGCCAGTTGACGGAAAAATCCTCTGCGCCGTAAAACTAGATTTTTGTAAGTAACTGTCTGCTGATTGCTGGCCACGTACCTTTATAAGCAGGAACAGGCGGACAAATGTGATCTAAATCATCCTTAATCGCAATGCGTACATTTATCCAGTTTTTGGCAAATTTGTCATCTGGCGAGCAAGCAAACGAAAACCGTATCCTTTCCTCAACATCACTGAATTACACATCGAGGAATGGTTATGGAACTCTATCTGGACACCGCGAACGTCGCTGAAGTTGAACGTCTGGCCCGCATTTATCCGCTGGCTGGCGTCACCACCAACCCGAGCATCATCGCCGCCGGCAAAACCCCGGTTTGGGACGTGCTGCCGCGCCTGCAAAAAGCCGTCGGCCCGGAAGGTGTTCTGTTCGCGCAGACCATGAGTCGCGATGCGCAGGGCATGGTGGAAGAAGCCAAACGCTTAAGCAACGCCGTGCCGGGTATCGTGGTTAAAATCCCGGTTACCGCCGAAGGTCTCGCCGCCATCAAACTGCTGAAAAAAGAAGGTATCCCGACGCTTGGCACCGCGGTCTATAGCGCTTCCCAGGGGCTGCTGGCGGCGCTGGCCGGCGCGAAATACGTCGCGCCATACGTCAACCGCGTCGACGCCCAGGGCGGTGACGGCATTCGCATGGTGCAAGAACTGCAATCTCTGCTGGAAATGCACGCCCCGGAAAGCAAAGTCCTGGCCGCGAGCTTCAAAACCCCGCGCCAGGCATTGGATTGCCTGTTAGCTGGCTGCGAAGCTATCACCCTCCCCTTAGACGTAGCGCAACAAATGCTCGGCACCCCCGCGGTAGAGTCAGCCATAGAGAAGTTCGAGCAGGACTGGAATAACGCATTTGGCACGTTGAACCTGTAATCCGATCGTCTGCCGCCGTCCGGCGGCTTGCACGGTTATCGAGGAGGAATCGAAATGGATCGCATTATTCAATCACCCGGTAAATACATTCAGGGCGCTGGCGCCATCAAGCGCCTCGGCGAATATCTTAAACCGCTGGCCGAACGGTGGCTTATCATCGGCGATAAGTTTGTTCTTGGCTTTGCCGAAGAGCAGTTGCGTACCAGCCTTGGCGGCGCTGGCCTGGTGGCCGAAATCGCACCGTTCGGCGGTGAATGTTCGCAAAATGAAATCAACCGCCTGCGCGATATCGCCAGCAGCGCCCAATGCCATGCGGTGCTCGGCATCGGCGGCGGCAAGACTTTGGATACCGCGAAAGCGCTGGCTCACTATATGCATCTGCCGGTAGTCGTGGCGCCGACCATCGCCTCCACCGACGCGCCGTGCAGCGCGTTGTCTGTTATCTATACCGACGATGGGGAATTCGAAAGCTATTTGATGCTGCCGCACAACCCGAACATGGTGGTTGTCGATACGCAGATCGTCGCGGCCGCGCCAGCTCGCCTGCTGGCCGCCGGGATTGGCGATGCGCTGGCGACCTGGTTTGAAGCCCGCGCCTGCTCGCGCAGCGGTGCGACCACAATGGCGGGCGGTAAATGCACTCAGGCAGCGCTGGCACTGGCGGAACTCTGCTACAACACGCTGGTTGAAGAAGGCGAAAAGGCGATGCTTGCCGCCGAGCAGCATGTGGTTACCCCAGCGCTCGAACGGGTGATCGAAGCCAACACCTACCTGAGCGGCGTCGGCTTTGAGAGCGGTGGGCTGGCGGCGGCGCACGCGATTCACAACGGTTTGACCGCCATCCCGGACGCCCATCACTTCTATCACGGCGAGAAGGTCGCGTTTGGTACCCTGACGCAGCTGGTGCTGGAAAACGCGCCGGTGGAAGAGATAGAAACCGCGGCGGCGTTGTGTCACAGCGTCGGCCTGCCCATCACACTGGCGCAGCTCGATATTAAAGGCGACATCCCGGCCAAAATGCGCACGGTCGCGGAGGCCGCCTGCGCCGAAGGCGAAACCATCCACAACATGCCGGGCGGCGCCTGTGCCGACCAGGTTTACGCCGCGCTACTGGTTGCCGACCAATACGGTCAGCGTTTCCTGCAAGAGTGGGAATAACCTGCCCCAAATGCCCGGCATTTGCCGGGCATAACGCTTAACGAGTAATACCTTGCCTGGTAATCTGAGGTTGACGTTTTTTAAGGCTGATTATCGCCAGCGCCGCGACGATCAGCACAATACCAGCGCCTTCCACTAGCCCCGGATTTTCACCCAGCAGCCACCAGGAAAACAGCACGCCGCAAACCGGTACCGCCAGCGTACTCAGGCCGGCGACGCTGGCAGGCAGGTTACGCAGAACATACAGCCACAGACTCCAGGCCACCGCCGTCGCCAGGATTGCGCTATAGGCCAGTGCCCAAAAAACCCCAGGTTGCCAGTCAATGCTGCGCTGCGGCACCAGCCACGCCACCACGCTCATCACCAGCGCGGCATACAGCATCTGCCAGGCGGTTAACGACAGTAAATCGAGGCGCGGATAGCGGCGATACATGCGTTTGGCGACAATCGCGCTCGCCCCCCAACTGATGCCGGAGAGGATCGCCAGCAGCGCGCTTTTCATCGAGGAGAAATCCAACTGCCACGGCTGCAATACCAGCAGTAGACCGCACGCCGCCAGTACGATAGCGGCATATTGTAGCCGCCGCATGCGCTCGCCTAAAAACAGCGCCGCCATGATCACCACCCAGAACGGCATGGTATAGCTGAGAATGGCGACTTTACCTGCGCCGCCACTCATCAGCGCCCACTGCGCCAGACCGACCATGCCGCAGGTTTGCAGCAGCGCAATCGCCAGGGTGTAACCAAACGGCGTTGGCCGCATGCCGCGCCCGCGCAGCGCCAACACCGCCATCAGCACAATCGCGCCGAAAATACAGCGCAGGGCGGTAAAATCGAAAGCGCCGATATAGAGCGTTACCTGTTTCATCGCAATCCAGCTGTAGCTCCAGATAAGCGTCAGCAGGACGAGGCCACAACCGGCCAGGAGATTGCTGTTCCTTGCAACCGTCATAACTTCTCCACCGTCATGATTTTTGCGGGCACTATACTCTCTTTGGCGGCAGGTTGCTTAAGGGCAGAGCGCACTTTTCGTGCGAAAAAAGAGGGCGGCGAATTGCATTTCGCCGCCCCGACAGGAATAAAAAAATAGGTAAAACAGGCAATTACGCTGGACGCACGCCCAGGGTATGGCAAATGGCATAGCTCATTTCGGCGCGATTCAGGGTATAGAAGTGGAAATCTTTCACTCCTTCGCGGCTTAAAATTTTCACCATGTCCATGGCGATATTCGCCCCTACCAGTTGGCGCGTTTCGGCATCGTTATCCAACCCTTCGAACATTTTCGACATCCAGATCGGAATACGCACGTTCGTCATATCGGCAAATTTCTTCGCCTGTTTAAAGTTGGAGACTGGCAGAATGCCCGGAATAATTTCCACATCGATACCGGCGGAGACGCAGCGGTCACGGAAACGCAGGTAGCTTTCGACATCAAAAAAGAACTGAGTGATCGCGCGATTAGCGCCCGCTTCTACTTTACGTTTCAGGTTCAATAAGTCGGCCTGCGCGCTTTTGGCTTCCGGATGCACTTCCGGATAGGCGGCGACGGAGATATCAAAATCACCGACGTCTTTTAGCAGCGTCACCAGGTCGGCGGCGTACATCTCCGGCTTGCCGCTACCCGGCGGCAGGTCGCCGCGCAGCGCGACGATATGGCGGATACCGTTGTTCCAGTAATCCTGGGCAATCGCGCGCAGTTCATCACGGCTGGCGTCGATACAGGTCAGGTGCGGCGCTGCTTCCAGACCGGTGCGGTCTTTAATGCCCTTGATAATGCTATGAGTGCGGTCGCGCTCGCCGGAGTTCGCCCCGTAGGTGACGGAAACAAACTTCGGCTTCAGGCTGCTTAAGCGATCGATGGATTTCCACAGGGTTTGCTCCATTTCACTGGTACGCGGCGGAAAGAATTCAAAGGACACATTAATCTGGCCCTGGACTTCCGCCAGGCTCTGATTCAGGGCTTCCCGCTGATTGGCGTGAAAAAAGCTCATACCTTACCTCATCAATCGCATTATATTTATCAGTCGTGTTGCGAACTTCTATACGTTTAGACGTCCAGATGTAAAAATGACGGAAAAGCGGGCGGGCGTCAATAGAAAAATCTGCGTAAACAGTGAGGAATTTTCAGTCAAAGTGAAAAAAGTTCATCTGGCGTCAGGCCAGGCGCGTTAATTATCCGCAAGATCAAAGAGCCCACGCTGCCGACGCAGCATCTCACCCTCTCAGGGCAGCTGGTGGCGCGGGAATGAGCATAATGAAGGCCGGCCCTACGGGCCGGCCTGAGAGGAGAGATTACAGCAACTGCGCCAGACGATTAATATCTGACTGAATAGCCCCGGCGGTGACATCGCGACCCGCGCCTGGCCCGCGGATCACCATTGGATTATCGCGATACCAGCGACTCTCGATGGCGAAGACGTTATCGCACGGCAGCAGCGCCGCCAGCGGATGTTCCTGACGCACGGCTTCTACCCCGACGCGCGCTTTACCGTTAGCATCAAAACGCGCCACGTAACGCAACACCAGCCCCATCTCACGGGCGGCTTCAAGGCGCTGCAGCATCTGTTCGTTCAGCTCTTCGCCGTTCTCAAAGAAGTGGTCAACCGAGCCCTCTTCGCAATGCGCCGGAACCAGCGATTCCACGCGCACCTGATCCGGCTCGATATTGTAACCAGCTTCGCGCGCCAGGATCACCAGCTTGCGCATCACGTCTTTACCTGACAGGTCAACGCGCGGGTCCGGTTCGGTCAGCCCTTGCTGCCAGGCCTGATCCACCAGTTCGGTAAATGGCACCGTGCCGTCAAACTGCAGGAACAGCCAGGAGAGCGTACCGGAGAAGATACCGCTCAGCCCCAGGATGGTATCGCCGCTGTCGATGAGATCGCGCACCGTATGGTTAACCGGCAAGCCTGCGCCGACGGTGGCGTTATACAGCCAGTGACGTCCGGTCTTTTCGAAGGCGTCGTGGATCTGGCGATATTTATCGCTGCTGCTGGCGCCCGCCAGCTTATTGGCGCTGATCACGTGAAAACCGTGGCTGGCGAAATCCAGATACTGATCGGCCAGCTGTTCGCTGGCGGTCACGTCCAGCACCACTAAATCATCATAAGGGTGCGCGCGCATCCACAGGAATAGCGATTCTTCATCCTGCTCAACCGCTTCATCTTCAAAGAATGCCAATGCGCGACTGGCATCCAGACCTTCATAGTTCAGCAGGCTACGGCGGCTATCCACCACCCCAGCCAGCAGGAACTCAAAGCCGGTGCGGGCGGAAAGCGTGCTCTGCTCGCGCGCGAACAACTCCAGCCAGCGGGAGCCGATATTACCTTTGCCAAACAGCACCAGACCGATGCGTTTCTCAGCGCGGAACACGGAATGATGCAGCCCCTGAATCAGGCTCTCGGTTGGGCCGGCGCGCAGCACCGCCACCAGGCTGATGCCCTCTTCCGATTGCCAGGTAAACTCTACCGGCTGCCCTTTCAACTGCTGCCAGAAACGGTGGCAATGCAGCGGATTGCGGGTCACGCCCGCGCCGACCATCGCCACCAGCGCCAGCTTCTGGCGCAGACGCAGCTCGCCCGGCAGGCCCGCCTCGTCCAGCAGCTTCAGCGCGCTGTCGGCCACTTCAGAGGTGTAACAGAACTGCAGCAGCTTACGGTCGGCATGCACGCCCACCGCTAGCGGGCGCAGCTGCGCGCGTTTGAAAATCTGATCCAGCTCTTTATGCGCCAGTTTGAAATCCTGACCGGCCGGCACCTGGAATTCAATCAGGCAGACGTCGTCGTGACTGGTGACAATACGCGCGCCGGTGCCAGATGCCAGCACGCGCTCAATGCGCGTCGAACCCTGGTCCGGGGTGTAGCTGCAGCGCAGCTGTAAATCGATATCGCTGCCGGAAACCGGCTGTAGCGTACGCGCGTGCAGCACCGGCGCCGCCAGGCGAGCCAGCTCGCTGGCCTCATCAAGGCGCAGCAGCGGCAGCAGGCACGCATCTTTCACTTTACGCGGGTCGGCGCTATAGACCCCGGCCACATCGCTCCAGATGGTGACGCGGGAGACCCCGGCCAGCGCGCCAATTTGGGTGGCGGAGTAGTCGGAACCGTTACGGCCCAGCAGCACGGTTTCTCCGGCATTGTTGCGGGCGATAAAGCCGGTCACCACCAGCCGTTTGTTGGGGTGCTGCGCCATCAACTGTTGTAACAACGGGTAGGACAAGCCTTCATCAACCTGCGGCTGCGCGGCGCGTTCCGCGCGCAGGAAGGCGCGCGCGTCCAGCCAGGCGGCTTCAACCCCAAGGTGATTCAGTACCGCCGCCATCAGGCGCGCGGACCACACTTCGCCGTGGCCGACGACTTCAGCATATACCGCATCGGTGATGCCGCTATCCAGCAGGCCCGCCAGACGTTCAAGATCGTGAATAAACGTCGCGATCAGTGCGTCAGCGGCGTCCGCCGGCAACAGGCTGGCGATCAGATCCATTTGATAGCGACGTAGCGCTTGTTGCACCTGATGCGCAGAAAGACGATCGGTCTGGCTTAGCTGCAGCCAGCTAATCAGCTGGTTGGTGGTGCTACCGGCGGCAGAGACGACCATCATATCGCCTGCCTGCGCATAGTCGGTCATGATCCCGGCGACGCGCAGGTAACATTTCGCATCCGCTAAACTACTCCCACCAAATTTGTGCAGCTGACGACCCTTCGCCCCTGCCTGCGCAATCACACTCATCTTTATTCCTCGTTTGCTGCCCGGAAGCCATTTTCCAGGTCGGCAATTAAATCTTCACCATCTTCAATACCGGTCGAAATACGCAGGAGCGTTTCTGAGATCCCTGCCGCCGCACGCGCTTCCGGCGCCATGCCCGCATGCGTCATCGTCGCCGCATGGGAAATCAGGCTCTCAACGCCCCCCAACGATTCCGCCAGCGTAAATAGCGATAAACCGCTCAAGAAGCGACGCAGCGTCTGCTCATCGCCATCGAGCTCGAAGCTTAGCATCGCCCCAAAACCTTTTTGCTGACGCGCCGCAATCTCATGCCCCTGGTTTTCCGGCAGGGACGGATGATACAGCTTTTTCACCAGCGGCTGGGTTTTCAGATAGTCGACTATCGCCTGCGCGTTGCGCTGCGCCACTTCCATTCGCGGAGAAAGGGTACGCAAACCACGCAATAACAGATAGCTATCAAACGCCCCGCCGGTGACGCCGATATTATTCGCCCACCATGCCAGTTCGGTGACAGTTTCAGGATCTTTGGCAATCACCACCCCGGCGACCACATCAGAGTGGCCGTTGAGATATTTGGTGCACGAATGCAACACCAGATCGGCGCCCAGCGCCAGCGGATTTTGCAACGCCGGGCTCAGGAAGGTGTTATCCACCACGCTCACCGCGCCGGCTTCACGCGCCAGCCCGCAGATTTTCGCAATATCGACCACCCGCAGCAATGGGTTGCTCGGGCTTTCGACCAGCACCAGCTTCGGTTGTTCCGCTAGCGCTTCACGTAATGCCTGTTCATCGCTTTGATCGACAAAGCGCACGCGATAGCAGCCGCGTTTCGCCAGGCTGTCAAACAGACGATAGCTGCCGCCATAACAGTCGTGCGGCGCCACCAGCAGATCGCCCGGTTTCAGGAACACCGTGGTCACCAGCAGAATAGCCGACATTCCGGTATTGGTCAGTACCGCGCCCGCGCCGCCTTCCAGTTCCGCCAGCGCGCGCTGTACGACATCGCGAGTCGGGTTGCCGCGACGGGAATAATCGTGGGCGCGAGGTTCATTGAAACCGGTGAAATTATAGGTGCTGGAGAGGTGGATCGGCGGGACAACGCAACCGTACTGTTCGTCGTCATTTAAACCGCTACGCACTGCAATGGTGGCCTGTTTATGCGTCATGTTGGACAGTTCCTGGGCTGTTCGGTGAGAAGTCAGGCCTCAGAGTAATCATTGTCACAATAGACGTCAATACATCTGGACATCTAAACTTCTTTGCGTATAGATTGAGCAAAAGACAAATAGCCGTTAAAATTATATGCATTAGCGCACGTCGGCGGCGGCTTATATCATGTCGGAAAGCACGCTCATACGGTAAACTACGCGCAATTATGGTCGGGCGTAATGTTCTGGCCCTTAACTAATAAACAGAGGATTAAGGTATCTCATGGCTGAATGGAGCGGCGAATATATCAGCCCATACGCTGAGCACGGTAAGAAGAGTGAGCAAGTAAAAAAAATTACGGTTTCCATTCCTCTGAAGGTGTTAAAGATCCTCACCGATGAACGCACGCGTCGTCAGGTGAACAACCTGCGTCACGCCACGAATAGCGAACTGCTGTGCGAGGCGTTCCTGCATGCCTTTACCGGTCAACCGTTGCCTAACGATGAAGACCTGCGTAAAGAGCGCAGCGATGAAATCCCGGAGGCGGCGAAAGAGATTATGCGTGAACTGGGTATCGACCCGGATACGTGGGAATACTAAGACATAAAAAAAGCGGAAGATATCTTCCGCTTTTTTTATCCCTCGGCCTGGCCAGACGAAGGATACAAAAAAGCCGCCCTGAGGCGGCTTTTTCTGGCAACTTACTTGCTGCCCGGGATGCTGAAGCGCTTGTTGAAGCGGTCAACACGGCCACCGGTAGCAACATCACGCTGTTTGCCGGTGTAGAACGGGTGGCATTTACCGCACACGTCGAGGTTCAGGTCGTGACCAACGGTGGAACGGATTTTCATGACATTACCGCAAGAACAGGTAGCAGTAATTTCGTCGTAATTTGGGTGAATACCTTTTTTCATGGGAGAACCTCAGTTAAGGCCGCGTCGCTCTTCCAGCCCTAACGCCAGACACCACGCGATATTAATAATTTCCCGACGACCTTCGCGCCGCTGGCGTAAACCGGCTTAGCGAATTTCCCGGGTTTTGGGATGTTTGATGCGGCATAAAGCGCACCAAAGGCGGCGAATCATACAGAATTTGACCAGCAGATGCAAACTTATCCGCGCCACCTTCGGTAATGTGTATACTAACCCGCCAGATTTCAAGTCAGGAAGATTCCATGTCCGTCGCTCATGTCGCCCTGCCCGTTCCGCTGCCCCGCACCTTTGACTATTTGTTGCCTGAAGGCATCCCGGTCAAGGCGGGCTGTCGCGTACGCGTGCCGTTCGGCAAACAGGAGCGGATCGGTATCGTGGTGTCGGTCAGCGAACGTAGCGAACTCCCGCTCGCCGAACTCAAACCGGTCGCCGAAGCGCTGGATAGCGAACCGGTATTTTCCTCTGCCGTCTGGCGCATGCTGCTATGGGCCGCGGATTACTATCATCATCCCATCGGCGACGTGCTGTTCCACGCGCTGCCGATTATGCTGCGCCAGGGCAAACCGGCCAGCGCCGCGCCAATGTGGTACTGGTTTGCGACGGAACAGGGACAAGCGCTGGATATCAACAGCCTTAAACGCTCGCCGAAGCAGCAGCAGGCGCTGGCGGCGCTGCGCCAGGGCAAAATCTGGCGCTATCAGGTCGCAGAACTTGAATTCAATGACGCGGCGCTACAGGCGCTGCGTGGCAAAGGGCTGGCGGAGCTAGCCTGCGAAGCGCCAGCGATTATTGACTGGCGGACCAGCTTCGCGGTGCCCGGCGAACGGCTGCGCCTGAATACCGAGCAGGCGACCGCCGTCGGGGCAATTCATAGCGCCTCCGACCGTTTCTCCGCCTGGCTGCTGGCGGGTATTACCGGCTCAGGGAAAACGGAGGTCTATCTGAGCGTGCTGGAGAACGTGCTGGCGCAGGGTCGACAGGCGCTGGTGATGGTGCCGGAAATCGGCCTGACGCCGCAGACTATCGCCCGCTTCCGCCAGCGTTTTAACGCCCCGGTGGAGGTCCTGCATTCGGGTCTCAACGACAGCGAGCGCCTCGCATCATGGTTAAAGGCGAAAAATGGCGAAGCGGCGATCGTTATCGGTACCCGCTCGTCGCTGTTTACGCCGTTTAAAGACCTCGGCGTTATTGTCATCGACGAAGAACACGATAGCTCCTATAAACAACAGGAAGGCTGGCGTTATCACGCTCGCGACCTGGCGGTATGGCGCGCCCATAGCGAACAGATCCCGATTATCCTCGGCTCGGCGACCCCGGCGCTGGAGACGCTCTATAACGTGCGCCAGCGCAAGTACCGTGAGTTAAAGCTGACCAAACGCGCGGGCAACGCCCGCCCGGCGCAGCAGCACGTGCTGGATTTAAAAGGCCAGCAGTTGCAGGCGGGCCTATCGCCTGCGCTGATTAACCGCATGCGACAGCATCTGCAGGCCGACAATCAGGTGATCCTGTTTTTGAACCGCCGCGGTTTCGCCCCGGCGCTGCTATGCCACGACTGCGGCTGGATAGCGGAGTGCCCGCGCTGCGATAGTTACTACACCCTGCATCAGGCGCAGCATCATCTGCGTTGCCACCACTGCGACAGCCAGCGCCCCATTCCGCGCCAATGTCCTTCCTGCGGGTCGACGCACCTGGTGCCAGTGGGTCTCGGGACTGAACAGCTGGAGCAGGCGCTGGCGCCGATGTTCCCTGATGTACCAATCTCACGTATCGACCGCGATACCACCAGCCGTAAAGGGGCGTTGGAGCAATATCTTGCCGACGTCCATCGCGGCGGCGCACGCATTCTGATTGGCACCCAAATGCTGGCTAAGGGACATCATTTCCCGGACGTCACCCTGGTGTCGCTGCTGGATGTCGACGGCGCGCTGTTTTCCGCCGACTTTCGCTCGGCGGAGCGGTTTGCCCAGCTCTATACCCAGGTCTCCGGCCGCGCCGGGCGCGCGGGCAAGCAGGGTGAAGTGATCCTGCAAACCCATCATCCGGAACACCCGCTGCTGCAGACCCTGCTGTATAAAGGCTACGATGCGTTTGCCGAGCAGGCGCTGGCGGAGCGGCAAACCATGCAGCTACCGCCGTGGACCAGTCACGTGCTGATCCGCGCCGAAGACCATAATAACCAGCAGGCGCCGCTGTTTTTACAACAGTTACGTAACCTGTTGCAGGCCAGCCCGCTGGCCGATGATAAACTGTGGGTACTCGGCCCGGTCCCCGCGCTGGCGCCAAAGCGCGGCGGTCGCTGGCGCTGGCAAATTCTGCTGCAGCACCCTTCCCGCATACGTCTACAACATATCGTCAGCGGTACGCTGGCGTTGATAAACACCCTGCCGGAAGCGCGTAAAGTGAAGTGGGTACTGGATGTCGATCCTATTGAAGGCTAAGTCTTCTCTTGCGAGGCGGATCGAAAAATTCAACAACCGTCACGTTTTTCATGAAAATTCTGTAACTCTCAGGCTGTACTATCTGTTAAAAATGTTGCTGATGTCAGCACGCAAGGGATGTGTCTGCGCAGTCAGCGAGGAGAAACCAGGTGAAGCCCAAAAAACAAATGGTTGCCGCCACCATGAAAGACGTCGCCCTGAAGGCAAACGTTTCAACGGCAACCGTATCCCGTGCGCTAATGAATCCCGACAAAGTGTCGCAGGCAACCCGCAGTCGGGTGGAGCAGGCGGCGCAGGAAGTCGGCTATTTACCGCAGTCGCTCGGGCGTAACATGAAACGCAATGAGTCGCGGACGATCCTTGTGATCGTGCCGGATATTTGCGATCCCTTCTTCAGTGAGGTGATTCGCGGCATTGAAGTGACCGCCGCCGACGAAGGCTATCTGGTGCTGATCGGCGATTGCGCCCATCAGAATCAGAAAGAAAAAACCTTTATTGATCTCATTATCACCAAACAAATTGACGGTATGGTGCTGCTGAGCTCGCGCCTGCCGTTCGACGCCAGCGTCGAAGAGCAGCGTAATTTGCCGCCGATGGTCATGTCGAACGAGTTTGCGCCGGAGCTGGAGCTCCCTACCGTGCATATCGATAACCTGACCGCCGCGTTTAATGCCGTTAATTATCTCCACGAACTGGGGCATCAACGTATCGGCTGTATCGCCGGGCCGGAGGATATGCCGCTGTGCCATTACCGGCTGCAGGGATATGTTCAGGCGCTGCGCCGCAGCGGTATCACCGTCGATCCGCACTACATCGCCCGCGGCAACTTTACTTTTGAAGCCGGGGCCAACGCGCTGGAGCAACTGCTGGCGCAGCCGGTGCCGCCGACCGCGGTATTTTGCCATAGCGACGTTATGGCGCTGGGCGCATTGTCGCTGGCCAAACGTCGCGGCCTGAGGGTGCCGGAAGATTTATCGATTGTTGGGTTTGATAACATCGCGTTGTCTGAATTTTGCGATCCGCCGTTAACTACCGTTTCACAGCCGCGTTTTGATATCGGCCGTGAAGGAATGCTGCTATTACTCGAGCAAATGCAGGGCCGTAACGTCAACAGCGGCTCGCGTCTGCTCGATTGCGAACTGATCGTTCGCGGCAGTACGCAAAAAATCAGACGATAACCATCAGGCTTTCGGGCCTGCTCTTCTGGTCAAAGGCCCGCCGCTTAAGTAACATGGCGGGCTGACGAACGAATATAAGACAGCGAAACGATAGTGGCACAACGAGATTATGTACGCCGCAGCCAACCGGCTCCTTCGCGGCGCAAAAAGAGCAGCCCCCGAAGCTCAAGGAAAAAGCAGAGCAGCCTTCCGGCGATTTCACCGACTATGGTTGCGATCGCAGCGGCCGTGCTGGTGGCCTTTATCGGTGGTCTGTATTTCATTACCCATCACAAGAAAGAAGAAGCGGAAGCGCTGCAGAACCGTCAGGCGGCAGGCAACGGTCTCCCGCCGAAACCGGAAGAGCGCTGGCGCTATATTAAAGAGCTGGAAAGCCGCCAGCCGGGCGTTCGCGCGCCGACTGAGCCAACCGCCGGCGGCGAAGTGATGAAACCCGAGCAGCTTACCGACGAGCAGCGCCAACTATTGGCGCAAATGCAGGCGGATATGCGTCAGCAGCCTACGCAGCTGACTGAAGTGCCGTGGAACGAACAAACGCCGGCGCAACGTCAGCAGACGCTGCAACGTCAACGTCTGGCGCAGCAACAGCAGCAGGCACAACAGCAGCAGTGGGCGCAGACGCAGCAGCAGACCGCGCAGCAACAGCCGCGCGTCCAGCAGCCGAAGCCGGTGCAGCAACAGCAGCCGAAGCAAACAGCGTCCAACCAGCAGCCGTACCAGGATCTGCTGCAGACGCCGGCGCATAACACCACTGCGCAGCCGAAAACCCAGGCCGCCGCGCCGGTCGCCCGCGTAGAAGAAGCGCCGAAAGCCGCGGCCGCCGAGAAGAAAGACGATCGCAGCTGGATGGTTCAGTGTGGTTCCTTTAAAGGCGCCGAGCAGGCCGAAACCGTGCGCGCTCAGTTGGCCTTTGAGGGCTTTGCTTCGCATATCACCACCAACAACGGCTGGAACCGGGTAGTGATTGGGCCGCTGAAAGGCAAAGAGAACGCCAACGATATGATCAACCGTCTCAAGATGGCCGGACACGCAAACTGCATTCGTCTCGCCGCCAGGGGTTGAAACCCCAAAAATCCCCCCCATCTATAATTGCATTCTGCCCCGCGTAACCCGCGGGGCCCCTATTCCGCTTTTGCAACCAAGGGGTCTGCTCGTGACAACAATAGTTAGTGTTCGCCGTAATGGCCATGTCGTTATCGCCGGTGATGGCCAGGCCACGCTGGGCAACACCGTGATGAAAGGCAACGTGAAGAAAGTGCGTCGTCTGTACAACGACAAAGTGATCGCTGGTTTCGCTGGCGGTACCGCTGACGCCTTCACCCTGTTCGAACTGTTCGAGCGTAAGCTGGAGATGCATCAGGGCCATCTGGTGAAAGCCGCCGTTGAGCTGGCGAAAGACTGGCGTACCGACCGCATGCTGCGCAAACTGGAAGCGCTGCTCGCCGTCGCTGACGAAAACGCGTCGCTTATCATCACCGGTAACGGCGACGTAGTTCAGCCAGAAAACGATTTGATTGCGATTGGCTCCGGCGGGCCATATGCCCAGGCCGCCGCTCGCGCGCTGCTGGAAAACACCGAAATGGGCGCTCGCGACATCGCCGAGAAAGCGTTGGATATTGCAGGGGATATCTGCATCTATACCAACCACTTCCACACCATCGAAGAATTACCTTCTAAAGCGTAAGGATCTCCCATGTCTGAAATGACCCCACGCGAAATTGTCAGCGAACTGGACAAACATATTATCGGCCAGGACGCGGCCAAGCGTTCTGTTGCTATCGCCCTGCGAAACCGCTGGCGCCGTATGCAGCTTAATGAAGAGCTGCGTCATGAAGTCACGCCGAAAAACATTCTGATGATAGGCCCGACCGGCGTCGGTAAAACCGAAATCGCCCGTCGCCTGGCGAAACTGGCCAACGCGCCGTTCATCAAAGTTGAAGCGACCAAGTTCACCGAAGTGGGCTATGTTGGTAAAGAAGTGGACTCTATCATCCGCGATCTGACCGACGCTGCGATCAAAATGGTACGCATGCAGTCCATCGATAAAAACCGCTATCGCGCCGAAGAAATGGCCGAAGAGCGTATCCTCGACGTGCTGATCCCGCCGGCGAAAAATAACTGGGGCCAGGCTGAACAGCCGCAGGAACCTTCCGCTGCGCGCCAGGCATTCCGCAAGAAACTGCGCGAAGGCCAGCTTGACGACAAAGAGATCGAAATCGATCTCGCCGCGGCGCCGATGGGCGTTGAAATCATGTCCCCTCCGGGCATGGAAGAGATGACCAGCCAGCTGCAGTCCATGTTCCAGAACCTGGGCGGCCAGAAACAGAAACCGCGTAAGCTGAAAATCAAAGACGCGATGAAGCTGCTTATCGAAGAAGAAGCGGCGAAGCTGGTTAACCCGGAAGAGCTGAAGCAAGAAGCTATCGACGCCGTTGAACAGCACGGTATCGTGTTCATCGACGAAATCGACAAAATCTGTAAGCGCGGCGGCAACGCCTCCGGCCCGGATGTGTCTCGTGAAGGCGTTCAGCGCGACCTGCTGCCGCTGGTGGAAGGCTGCACCGTCTCCACTAAACACGGGATGGTGAAAACCGATCACATTCTGTTTATCGCCTCCGGCGCGTTCCAGGTCGCCAGCCCATCAGATTTGATCCCGGAACTGCAGGGCCGTCTGCCGATCCGCGTTGAGCTGAAAGCGCTGACTACCCATGATTTCGAACGTATTCTGACCGAGCCGAATGCCTCTATCACCGTGCAGTACAAAGCGCTGATGGCGACCGAAGGCGTGAATATCGAATTCACTGAAGATGGTATCAAGCGTATCGCTCAGGCGGCATGGCAGGTTAACGAAACCACCGAAAACATCGGCGCGCGTCGCCTGCACACGGTGCTGGAACGTCTGATCGAAGACATCTCTTATGATGCCAGCGAAATGAACGGCCAGACGGTGACCATCGACGGCGATTATGTCGGTAAACACCTGGATGTTCTGGTGGCAGATGAAGATCTGAGCCGTTTTATCCTATAATCCGGTTCAATGCATTTTCATCACACACGGTGGGGCTATGATAGCCCCATTTTTTTGGCTGAAAGAAATGACTGAACAACCGATAACACGCACTAAGGCCTGGCTTGAAAGCCTGCGTCCAAAAACATTACCTCTGGCTTTCTCCGCTATCATCGTCGGCACCGCGTTGGCGTGGCAGCAAGGCCACTTCGATCCGCTGGTCGCGCTGCTGGCGCTTATTACCGCCGGTTTGCTGCAAATTTTATCTAATCTCGCCAATGATTATGGCGACGCCGTCAAAGGCAGCGATAAACCTGACCGTATCGGGCCGCTGCGCGGAATGCAAAAAGGCGCCATCACCCAGTCGCAGATGAAACGCGCGCTGATCGTAACGGTAGCGCTGATTTGCCTGTCCGGCCTGGCGTTGCTGTTCTCCGCCTGGCAGACAATGGCGGACTTCATCGGCTTTATGGTACTCGGCGGGTTGTCGATTATCGCCGCTATCACCTATACCGTCGGCACGCGTCCTTACGGCTATATTGGCCTTGGCGATATCTCGGTGCTGGTTTTCTTCGGCTGGCTGAGCGTTGTCGGCAGTTGGTATCTGCAGGCGCATAGCATCGAGGCGGTTATTTTCCTGCCCGCTACCGCCTGTGGCCTGCTGGCCGCCGCGGTTCTGAATATCAATAACCTGCGCGATATCGATAGCGACCGCCTGAACGGTAAAAACACGCTGGCGGTTCGTCTGGGGCCGGTGAACGCTCGCCGTTATCACAGCGTTTTGCTGCTTGGCGCTCCGCTGTGCCTGGCGCTGTTTAACCTGCTGGCGCTGCACAGTCTATGGGGCTGGCTGTTTATTCTCGCCATTCCGCTGCTGGTAAAACAGGCGCGTTTTGTCATGCGTGAACACGAACCGGTGGCGATGCGTCCGATGCTCGAACGCACGGTCAAAGCGGCATTATTAACCAGCCTGCTGTTTGTCATCGGGATTATCGGCAGTAAGCTGGCGGCATAACTGACAAATATCAATTAACAATTGATGATTTTGCAAACAATGCAGTTCACGGGATATACTAAAAATTCTCGCAGCAACTGAACGTTAAGCCTATGAAATACGATACTTCCGAGCTTTGCGACATCTACCAGGAAGATGTCAATGTCGTGGAACCGCTGTTTTCCAACTTTGGAGGGCGGTCGTCGTTTGGTGGACAGATCATTACGGTAAAATGTTTCGAGGATAACGGGTTGCTCTACGATCTGCTCGAGCAGAATGGCCGTGGTCATATTCTCCTTATCGACGGCGGCGGTTCCGTGCGACGCGCGTTAATTGACGCCGACCTGGCGCGTCTGGCGGTACAGAACGAATGGGAAGGGCTGGTGGTCTATGGCGCGGTGCGCCAGGTTGACGACCTGGAAGATTTAGATATCGGTATCCAGGCGTTAGCCGCCATTCCTGTGGCCGCTGCAGGGGAAGGTATCGGCGAAAGCGACGTGCGCGTCAACTTCGGCGGCGTTACCTTCTTCTCCGGCGATCATCTGTATGCCGACAATACCGGTATCATCCTTTCCGAGGATGCGCTGGATATCGAATAACGCGCTCGATAACGCCCTAATAAAAAAGGCCTTCTCACTGAGAAGGCCTTTTTGTTATGCCGCGAAACTTAGTACAGTTTCTTCGCGCAATCCATCCAGTCAGACTTGAACGGACGCTTCATATTTTCGATAGCATCGATGATGTCGTGGTGAACCAGCTTTTCGTTCTGGATACCAACACAGCGGCCGCCAAAGCCCTGCAGCAGCAGTTCGATGGCATATGCGCCCATACGGGAAGCCAGAATACGGTCGTAAGGAACCGGAGAGCCGCCGCGCTGAATGTGACCCAGCACGGTCGCACGAGTTTCACGGCCCGTTTCTTTCTCAATGAAGCTAGCCAGTTCGTCAACGTCGCACATGTGCTCGGTGATGGCCACGATCGCGTGTTTCTTACCTTTCGCGATGCCGGCTTTGATTTCAGCCACCAGATCGTCACGGGTATATTCTACTTCCGGCACCATGATGAACTCACAGCCGCCGGCAATCGCCGCCGCCAGAGTCAGATCGCCACAGTAGCGGCCCATCACTTCCACCACAGAGATACGCTGGTGCGAAGAGGAGGTGTCACGCAGGCGGTCAATCGCTTCAACAACGGTGCTCAGCGCGGTAAAGAAACCGATAGTGTAGTCAGTACCTTTGATGTCGTTATCGATGGTGCCCGGCAGGCCGATGCAAGGGAAACCCATCTCGGTCAGACGCATCGCACCCATATAGGAACCGTCGCCGCCGATAACAACCAGCGCGTCCAGGCCGCGCTTTTTCATATTTTCAATGGCGACAGCGCGAATATGCTCTTCGCGGAATTCCGGGAAACGAGCGGAGCCGAGGAAGGTACCGCCACGGTTGATCATGTCGGACACGCTGTAACGGTCAAGCTGAACCATACGATCTTCATACAGGCCGAGGTAACCGTCATAGATTCCAAAAACTTCCAGACCTTCCGTTAATGCCGCGCGCACAACGCCGCGAATTGCTGCGTTCATGCCCGGCGCATCACCGCCACTTGTCAACACACCGATTTTCTTAATCATGACTACCTCTGAACTTAGGAAGCAAAAAATAATCCTGTTGCCTGAAGCGCTCCCATACCAGGAGTGCACGACGATAATTGCAATAGTATATCAAACGCTTCTGGCTGAATTGATTCAGGTCAGACCAAATGGCGGTAATTTATACAAAAAATGCCTACCCGCCCCACATTTTTACATCGAGTTTACAGACTATAACCGAAAGCTCAAAAAACGCCCTGCCGCGCCGGCGGCACCACAGAACAGGGATCCTGATGGATGATGACATCCGATCCCGGGAAACGGCGCAAAATAGCCTGCTCCACCTGGTCGGCGATTACGTGCGCCTGCACCAGCGGGAGGTTATCTTCCATTTCCAAATGTATTTGAATAAAGCGAGTCGGCCCTGACTGCCGCGTTCGTAGATCGTGCGCGCCGCTGACGCCGGGCCAGCTGTTCACGATACTGATGATTTCCTGACGTTCCTCATCCGGAAGCGCACGGTCTAATAACGATTGCACCGCGTCGTAACCCATACGCAGCGCGCTATATAAAATATAGATGCCAATCCCTAATGCAAACAGCGCATCGGCGCGGTGCCAGCCGTACCAGGAGAGGCCGAGGGCGATAAGAATAGCGCCGTTCATCATAACATCAGACTGATAATGAAGCATATCCGCACGCACGGCCTGGCTCTGGGTTTTTCTGACCACCCAGCGCTGAAAGGTCACCAGCATCAGGGTGCTTATCAAGGCGATCAGCGTCACCACCATCCCGACGCCCGCCGCCTGCATCGGTTCAGGGCGAATCAAATGCTGGATCCCGGTCAGGAACAGAAACAACGCCGAACCGGAAATAAACATGCTCTGCGCCAACGCCGCCAGCGATTCCGCTTTCCCATGGCCAAAAGTATGTTCTTCATCAGCAGGTTGTAGCGAGTAACGCACCACCAGCAGGTTGGTCAGCGAGGCGGCAATATCCACCAGCGAATCCACCAGCGCCGCCAGAATACTCACCGAACCGGTATACCACCACGCAAAAATTTTGATCAAAAGTAACACGGAGGCCATCGCCGTCGCGGCAATAGCCGCGCGACTCACCAGCCGCCCATAAGATTGATTCATAAACGCTCCTTTTCCGGCGATGCGCTTAGTATAACCTGAACTTTTACCCGGAAGATGAACGGGCATGCGGCGGCTGAGGCGAAAAAAAGACAAAAAAAACCCCCACATCATGTGGGGGAAGACAGGGATGGTGTCTATGGCAAGGAAAACAGGGTTTGTTACTTGGGTTGCACGGTACTGCTACTACTGGAAAGCATCATGGCTGAGCCTTTCTGCATCCTTGCAACCTCACGCAACTGATCCATACGCTGCTGGTGCTTAGCATTTAAAACCGCTTGCTGCTCAGGGGTTAGCAGGTGGTACATCTGGTTGCGGACTTTCGCCATTTCTACCTGGCGGGCAACCTGTTCCTGCGCCATCTTTTCTGCCTGAGCGCGCACAGCGCTTTCATCAAATTTATCTGCGGTGACAAGGCTATGCATTGTCTCCAGTTCGCTAACATTAACAGGGAGCCGGTCATGGCGCGCCCGTTGCATAAGATCCCGTAACTGCTGTCGTTGCTGTTCGGTTAAACTTATGCCGTCAAACATATGGCTCTGGCCGCTGCGCTGGGCTCCCTCTTCACCGTGGAGCCAGTTAACGCCGGTAACGACTTCAGCGGCTTGGCTAGTAGCACTTAGCGCCAGCGTTGAGGCCATGACGGCAGCGATAACATTGCGCATCACATACTCCCAAAACGTTTGTGTCGCGATTCAACGAGAGACAGTTTACGATTCAGGCTGCAAACATGCGTCAGGGGGTGTAAAACAACGTAAAGTCATGGATTAGCGAGCCTTGATGACGTAATTTCTGCCTCGGAGGTATTTAAACAATGAATAAAATCCTGTTAGTTGATGATGACCGGGAGCTCACCTCCCTGTTAAAAGAGCTGCTCGATATGGAAGGTTTTAATGTGCTCGTTGCCCATGACGGTGAACAGGCGCTGGCGCTTCTTGACGACAGCATTGATCTCCTTTTGCTTGATGTGATGATGCCGAAGAAAAACGGTATCGACACGCTTAAAGAATTACGTCAGACACACCAGACCCCGGTTATCATGCTAACGGCGCGCGGAAGCGAGCTGGATCGCGTTCTCGGCCTCGAACTCGGGGCGGATGACTATTTGCCTAAGCCGTTTAACGATCGCGAACTGGTGGCCCGTATACGCGCGATTCTGCGTCGTTCCCACTGGAGCGAGCAGCAGCAGACCACCGAATCCGGTTCTCCGACCCTGGAAGTGGATGCGTTAAGCCTCAATCCGGGTCGTCAGGAAGCCAATTTTGATGGGCAAACGCTGGAGCTGACCGGCACCGAGTTCACCCTGCTGTATCTGCTGGCGCAGCATCTTGGTCAGGTGGTGTCACGTGAACACTTAAGCCAGGAAGTGCTGGGCAAGCGGCTGACGCCGTTCGACCGCGCTATCGATATGCATATTTCCAACCTGCGGCGTAAGCTGCCGGAGCGCAAAGACGGCCATCCGTGGTTTAAAACATTGCGCGGACGCGGCTATCTGATGGTTTCTGCTTCATGATTGGAAGTTTAACCGCACGCATCTTCGCTATCTTCTGGCTCACGCTGGCGCTGGTGTTGATGCTGGTACTGATGTTGCCCAAGCTGGACTCGCGCCAGATGACCGAGCTGCTGGAAAGCGAGCAACGTCAGGGCATCATGATTGAGCAGCACGTCGAGGCCGAACTGGCGAACGACCCGCCGAACGACCTGATGTGGTGGCGACGCCTGTTTCGCGCCATCGATAAGTGGGCGCCGCCGGGGCAGCGACTGCTGCTGGTCACCAGCGAAGGCCGCGTGATCGGCGCAGAACGCAACGAAATGCAGATCATTCGTAACTTTATCGGCCAGGCCGATAATGCCGATCATCCGCAGAAGAAGCGTTACGGACGCCTGGAGATGGTCGGCCCGTTTTCCGTCAGGGATGGTGAAGATAATTATCAACTTTATCTCATCCGCCCTGCCAGTACTTCACAATCCGACTTCATCAACCTGCTATTTGACCGTCCGCTATTACTGCTTATCGTGACGATGCTGGTCAGCGCCCCGCTGCTGCTCTGGCTGGCGTGGAGTCTGGCGAAACCGGCGCGCAAGCTGAAAAACGCCGCCGACGAAGTTGCCCAGGGTAACCTGCGGCAGCATCCTGAACTGGAAGCCGGTCCGCAGGAGTTTCTGGCCGCCGGGGCCAGCTTCAACCAGATGGTGACCGCGCTTGAGCGAATGATGACCAGCCAGCAGCGGCTGCTGTCGGATATCTCGCACGAGTTACGCACGCCGTTAACCCGCCTGCAGTTAGGCACCGCGTTGCTGCGCCGCCGCAGCGGTGAAAGCAAAGAGCTGGAGCGTATCGAAACCGAAGCGCATCGGCTGGATAGCATGATCAACGACCTGCTGGTGATGTCGCGTAATCAGGCGAAAAACGCGCTGGTCAGCGAGACGGTGAAAGCGAATCAGCTGTGGGGCGAAGTGCTGGACAACGCGGCATTTGAAGCCGAGCAGATGGGTAAATCCTTCACCGTTGAGTATCCGCCGGGCCCCTGGCCGCTGTACGGTAACCCCAATGCGCTGGAAAGCGCGCTGGAAAATATCGTGCGCAACGCGCTGCGCTACTCGCACACGAAAATTTCCGTCAGTTTCTCGGTGGATAAAGACGGAATCACGGTCAACGTCGATGATGACGGCCCGGGCGTCAGCCCGGAGGATCGCGAGCAGATTTTCCGTCCGTTCTATCGTACCGACGAGGCTCGCGATCGCGAGTCCGGCGGCACCGGTCTGGGGCTGGCGATTGTCGAAACGGCGATTCAGCAACATCGCGGCTGGGTTAAAGCCGACGATAGCCCGCTGGGTGGGCTGCGTTTAACAATCTGGCTGCCGCTGTATAAGCGTACTTAACCCTGTCCCGGCTTGCACTACGCTGAGCCGGGCTACTGGTTGCAACGTTCAATATGGGGGAATTATTTCCCCCATAATCTCCGCGAATTATCCTCGATCTGCCCGCTTAAACGCCGCTTCTGCATCGTTCTGCTCCAGCTTACCGACAGGCCCGCCGCCGATAACAGACGGTGATACTGCTCGTCGTCAAACGGCATATGCCAGGCAATCGCTCCGGCCTCATGTACGCTCACATCGCTTAGTCGCGATACCAGCTCCAGCGGCGCATCGCTGGAGACCCGGCCGCCGGCAATAATGCGGTAAAGCCAGCCAACCTTGCCGCTGTTCTGCATCAGTTGCGCCATGTCGCTAATGCCGAAATGGTAATTCAGTTTGAAGCAGGGAGAGCGCGGTTGAGTGACCTGAATCAGCGCCTCGCCCCAACGAAAGATATCGCCGATATAGACGTTTTTTTCCGTTAGCCCTTCGGTAGAAAGGTTTTCGCCGAATGCGGGTGCGCAGAACAGCTCGGCCTGCTGCGGGAATTCGCGGATCCAGTCGAGATAATGCTCGCGGGGATAGTGGCACAGCGCGCGATCCGGCCCGCCGTGAATTTTCTTTTCCGCCTGCTCGTCCCCTTCCAGCCCGAGATCGCCGAGCTGTAATTCGCCATCGACCTGGATTTTGCCAATTGCGCTGGGGCGGCTACCGTCGTAGTCCCTGATTTTGCCGACAAAGACATTCACCGGATAATGCATTGCTGCTCTCCTTGCTACGGATATAAAAAAAGCGAGTCATCAGACTCGCTTCTCTCTTAGCACAATGCAACCTTATTTTTTGGCGGCAAAACGCGCTGCTGCTTCGTCCCAGTTAACCACGTCCCAGAAGGCTTTGATGTAGTCCGGACGGCGGTTCTGGAATTTCAGATAGTAAGCGTGTTCCCACACATCCAGGCCGATAATCGGGAAGCCGGAAGCGCCGGAAATGGCTTCGCCCATCAGCGGGGAGTCCTGGTTAGCGGTAGAAACGACGGCCAGTTTGTCGCCTTTCAGCACCAGCCACGCCCAGCCGGAACCAAAGCGGGTTGCTGCCGCTTTTTCGAATTCAGCTTTGAAGTTGTCCACAGAACCGAAATCACGCTCGATAGCGGCTTTCAGGTCGCCCTGCAGGGTGGTGCCGGTTTTCAGACCTTTCCAGAACAGGCTGTGGTTAGCGTGGCCGCCCGCGTTGTTACGCAGTACGGTTTTTTTGTCAGCCGGCAGTTGATCAAGCTTAGTGATCAGTTCTTCCGCGGACAGGTTAGCGAATTCCGGCAGGCTTTCCAGCGCTGCGTTAGCGTTGTTAACGTAGGTCTGGTGATGCTTAGTATGATGGATCTCCATCGTCTGCTTGTCGAAATGCGGTTCCAGAGCATCGTAAGCGTACGGCAGGGATGGCAGTGTATAACTCATAATCATCTCCATTATTATCGGGCGGCAGAGGGTGTTAACGCCGCGTAAGCAGTCGGTTCATTATAGTTAATTAAATGATATTGAAAATGATTATCAATGCCGTAGTTTTACTAAGGTTATACCCAAAATAGATACACCCCAGTTTGTGAGCCAAAACAACTCATTAAGCCCCTGATTGCCAGAGTTTCGCCTGGCGTGGCAACAGCTCAAAGGCGTAAAAACTGCGCAATTTTTACACTCATCGCATCGGAGAGAGTCTATCCAACCCAAAAACAGATGAGGGTAAAGGCAATGAATCATGCGATTACGATGGGAATTTTTTGGCATTTAATCGGCGCCGCCAGTGCCGCCTGTTTTTATGCCCCTTTCAAGAAGGTGAAACACTGGTCGTGGGAAACCATGTGGTCGATCGGCGGGATTGTTTCCTGGCTAATTCTGCCGTGGGCGATAAGCGCCATGCTGCTGCCCGATTTCTGGGCCTACTATCGCTCATTTAGCGCTTCCACGCTGCTGCCGGTGTTTTTGTTCGGCGCGATGTGGGGCATCGGTAACATCAACTATGGCCTGACCATGCGCTATCTGGGGATGTCGATGGGGATCGGTATCGCTATCGGCATTACGCTTATCGTCGGCACCTTAATGACGCCGATCCTCAACGGCCACTTTGATGTGTTGATTCACACCAAAGGCGGACAAATGACCCTGCTCGGCGTGCTGGTGGCGGTAATTGGCGTGGGTATCGTCACCCGCGCCGGCCAGCTTAAAGAGCGCAAAATGGGCATCAAAGCGGAAGAGTTCAACCTGAAAAAAGGGCTGATGCTGGCGGTAATGTGCGGTATTTTCTCCGCCGGCATGTCATTTGCAATGAACGCCGCTAAACCAATGCATGAAGCCGCCGCGGCGCTGGGCGTCGACCCGCTGTATACCGCGCTGCCAAGCTACGTGGTGATCATGGGCGGCGGCGCGCTGGTTAACCTCGGCTTCTGCTTTATTCGCCTCGCCAAAGTGAAGGATTTGTCGCTAAAAGCCGACTTCTCACTGGCAAAACCGCTTATCATCAGCAACATTCTGCTTTCCGCATTGGGCGGGCTAATGTGGTATCTGCAGTTCTTCTTCTATGCCTGGGGCCACGCCAGTATCCCGGCGCAGTATGACTACATGAGCTGGATGCTGCATATGAGCTTCTACGTACTGTGTGGCGGGCTGGTTGGGCTGGTGCTGAAAGAGTGGAACAACGCCGGACGCCGCCCGGTCAGCGTGCTCAGCCTCGGCTGTGTGGTGATTATCATCGCCGCGAATATCGTCGGCCTGGGAATGGCTAACTGATTTCCCCTTACGCGGCGGCGCGACTGCGCTGCCGCCACTGTCCCGGCGTCATGCCAATTTCGCGATTAAACACCACCGAAAAATAGTTACTGTCCTCAAACCCGCACTGCATGGCGATCTCGCCGATTAGCCGCTCGGTATGCTGCAGTAAATACTGCGCATGGCAGATCCGCAGCTGGCGCAAATAGTGAGTTATCGTCATTCCCGTTTGCTGGCGAAACTGCTGGCGTAACGCACGTTCGCTGCAGCCTTCATGCAGACAGAAGCTATCCAGATTAAAGGGGCGATTCAGACTTCCGGCCAGCGCCGTTAGCAGTTTATCGAGCTGTGTTTCGCTTTGCGTCGCCGCCAGGTTATCAGTGGCGTAGCGATAGCGCTGGAGCGTCAACACCAGTTGGGCGAACAGCAGCTCCGCCATGCTATCCGCCTGCGCATCCTGCCGCGCGCTTTCGTGCTCCAGCTGGGTAATCACCTGCCTGACCTGCGCCATCCCGCTGCTGCCGATCCGCCAGTGCGGCTGCCACGGCGTGCCGAATAATCCCGGAATATGCGCCGCCCAGTCAAAATTGAGCCGCAGCCGATCCGGGCAATAAATAATATTCTGCAGCACCAGGTCGTTGACCGACGCATAAGAGTGTTTATCTTCCGCGCGAATATAAAAGAGATCGCCGCGGGTAATCCGCCACGGGCGATCGTTGAGGATATGCAGACCGTTGCCGCGCCACACCAGCACCAGCTCGCAAAATTCATGGGTATGCTCGGCGAAGACGTTTTGCGGGTAGCGGTCAGCCACCGCCACCGCCTGCGAGGGGGAGGCAAAAAACTCATCTTTGCGAAGCACCAGCTGACCTGCCACAACTCTCACTCCCGACGCGGAAACCAACCATTATTCGCATTTTGGTGAGGCAATACGTTGACTCTTCTCGCGTTACTGAAGAATAGCGTCGCGCCCCTGGCGAATATCGCGCGGCGACCAGTCGAATTCACGGCGAAATAGCGTCGAAAAATGGTTACTGTCGCCAAAACCGCAGCGATAAGCGATTTCTGTCACGCTATCATCGCTGTGGCGCAGCAGGTGCCGCGCTTTCATCAGGCGCACCCGGTTGAGGTAGCGCTGGGGCGTCAGCCCGGTTTGCAGCTTTAACTGGCGATGCAGGGTGCGTAAAGAGAGCGAAAACTGCGCCGCTACCTCCTCCCAGCATATCTCTTCGGCAAAATGGTCTTCCAGCCAGGCCATCAGCTGATTCAGCCGCGCCTCGTGGTTGCCGGCGCCTTCCGCCAGGCTGTTGCTGTGCAGTAGCACCAGTAGCTGCATAAAAAGGATCTCACGGCTGGCGATGGTATGCGGCTCGACGCCCTGCCCGACTTTTTCCATCTGGCCGACGATTTGCCGCACCTGCTGCAGCACCGTCTGATTGACCCGCCAGTGTGAAAGATAGTTGCCGTCCTGCTCCTGCGGCAGCAGTTGGTTCACGCCGGTCAGAAAACGAAAAGCATCCGGCGCGCGGTAGAGCACGTTGGTCAGGCATAGGTTATTGGTGTGTTCGTAAAGATGACGATCGTGATCGCGAATAAAGCAGACCGAACCGCCGCTGATGGTATAGGGCTGGCCGTTGAAAACGTGAATGCCCGTACCCTGCTCGACGATAACAATCTCATGAAAATCATGGTGATGCTCAGGAAAAGCCGCTTGAGGAAGCCGCGGTTCAATCGCCACCGCCGAGACGCCGGCCTTAAAGAAATCCGTACTGTGCAACACGGTCATAGCAGCCTCCACGAATGAGAAAAATTATCAACCGTCGTCGCAAATAGTAATTAAGGGCCGGCAATCCGGCCTTCAATTTTTGACCGCAAACCGCGTAAAGCCTGCCGTTTTTTCAAGAACCAGCCGGAAATATCCGGAACTGCGGCCAGCATCACACCCCGCCTCGCGCCGCCCATAAAACGAAACTGTGACGCTTCTCACGGTCACCTTTGCTGTGTTGCCAGCCGCCCGCTTTCGCTGTCAGTAGCGAGAAGGTGACGCAGAGACGCCTTTTTTAGACTGCCTGTAATGATTTTAAGAAGGGTCGTGCCATGAGTATTCGTCATTGTGTCGCCGTTGATTTAGGCGCTTCCAGCGGTCGGGTCATGCTCGCGAATTATGACACCGCGACGCGCGCGCTGACACTGCGTGAAGTTCACCGTTTCATTAATCGCCTGCAGAAAGTCGATGGCTACGATTGCTGGGATATCGATAGCCTGGAAGCGGAAATTCGTTGTGGGCTGGTGAAAGTATGCGAACAGGGGATCCTGATCGACAGCATCGGTATCGACACCTGGGGCGTTGATTTCGTCTTGCTGGATAAGCGCGGCCAGCGCGTCGGCCTGCCAGTTTCCTACCGCGATAGCCGCACTCACGGCCTGATGGCGCAGGCAATCGAACAACTTGGCCGCGCCAATATCTACTGCCGCAGCGGCATCCAGTTTCTGCCGTTTAACACCCTTTATCAATTGCGGGCGCTGGTCAGCCAGCAGCCGGCGCTGGCGGAACAGGTCGCCCATGCGCTGCTGATCCCAGACTACTTCAGCTACCGCCTGACCGGCGCGATGAACTGGGAATACACCAACGCCACCACCACGCAACTGGTCAATATCAATAGCGATAACTGGGATGACGAGCTGATCCGCTGGAGCGGCGCGCAGCCGGACTGGTTCGGTACGCCGACGCATCCGGGCAATGTTATCGGCCACTGGATCTGCCCGCAGGGTAACCGCATCCCGGTGGTCGCCGTCGCCAGCCACGATACGGCCAGCGCCGTGATCGCCTCGCCGCTGGCGGACAAAAATGCCGCCTATCTCTCATCGGGCACCTGGTCGCTGATGGGCTTTGAAAGTAAAACGCCTTACACCAGCCAGCAGGCGCTGAAGGCGAATATCACCAATGAAGGCGGCGCCGAGGGGCGTTATCGGGTACTGAAAAACATCATGGGCCTGTGGCTGCTGCAGCGGGTACTGCAGGAGCAGAACATTAGCGATCTGCAGGCGCTGATTGTCGACACATCGCAGCTATCGGCCTGTCGTTATCTGATTGATTGCAATAACGATCGCTTTATCAACCCGGCCAATATGAGCGCCGAAATTCAGGCCGCCTGCGCGGAGTCCGCCCAGCCGATCCCGGTCACTCCCGCCGAACTGGCGCGCTGCATTTTTGACAGCCTGGCGCTGCTGTATGCCCGGGTATTGGGCGAACTGGCGGCACTCCGCGGCCACCCTTTCAGCCAGCTGCATATCGTCGGCGGCGGCTGCCAGAACGCGCTGCTTAACCAGCTATGCGCCGATGCCTGCGGCCTGCCGGTGGTGGCCGGCCCCATTGAAGCCTCCACGCTTGGCAATATCGGCATCCAGCTGATGACGCTGGATGAACTGCACAACGTCGATGAATTCCGTCAGGTGGTAGGCGACAACGCGTCGCTCACCACGTTCACCCCACATTCAGATAGCGAAATTGCCCGCTTCGTCGCGCAATTTCAGCCACAACCTACAAAGGAGCTTTGCGCATGACCACTCAACTTGAACAAGCCTGGGAAATTGCTAAGCAGCGCTATGCCGCCATCGGCGTTGATGCCGAAGAAGCTCTGCGTCAGTTGGACCGCCTGCCGGTATCAATGCACTGCTGGCAGGGCGATGACGTGGCGGGCTTTGAAAACCCGGAAGGCAGCTTAACCGGCGGCATTCAGGCCACCGGCAACTATCCCGGCAAAGCGCGTAATGCCCAGGAGCTACGCGCCGATCTCGAACAGGCGCTAAGCCTGATACCGGGGCCGAAGCGCCTTAATCTGCACGCGATTTATCTCGAATCCACCATGCCGGTAGCGCGTAATGAAATTAAGCCGGAACACTTTAAGCACTGGGTGGAATGGGCCAAACGCCAGCAGTTGGGGCTCGATTTTAACCCTTCCTGCTTCTCACATCCGCTAAGCGCCGACGGCTTTACGCTGTCGCACGCCAATCCGGAGATTCGTCAGTTCTGGATCGATCACTGCAAAGCCAGCCGCCGCATATCCGCTTATTTCGGCGAGCAGCTTGGGACGCCATCGGTAATGAATATTTGGGTGCCGGACGGCATGAAAGATATTACCGTCGATCGCTTCGCCCCGCGCCAGCGGCTGCTGAACGCGCTGGATGAAGTTATCAGTGAAAAACTCGATCCGGCGCACCATATCGACGCCGTTGAGAGCAAGCTGTTCGGTATCGGCGCCGAAAGCTATACCGTTGGCTCCAATGAATTCTACATGGGCTACGCCGCCAGCCGTCAAACCGCGTTGTGCCTGGATGCCGGCCACTTCCATCCGACGGAAGTCATCTCCGACAAAATCTCCGCCGCCATGCTCTATATCCCGCGCCTGCTGCTGCACGTCAGCCGCCCGGTACGCTGGGACAGCGATCACGTGGTGCTGCTGGATGACGAAACCCAGGCCATCGCCAGCGAAATTATCCGCCACAACCTGTTCGACCGCGTGCATATCGGCCTCGACTTCTTTGATGCCTCCATCAACCGCATCGCGGCGTGGGTTATCGGTACCCGCAACATGAAAAAAGCCCTGCTGCGCGCGCTGCTGGAGCCGACGGCGCTGCTGCGCCAGCTGGAAAACGACGGTGATTACACCACCCGCCTGGCGCTGCTCGAAGAGCAGAAATCGCTGCCGTGGCAGGCCATCTGGGAAATGTACTGCCAGCGTCACGATACGCCGGCAGGCAGCCAGTGGCTGGAAAACGTGCGGACCTATGAAAAAGACGTGCTGAGCCAGCGCGGCTAATGCCTGACTTCCCCGGATTGCGCCATATGGGGCTTATTCGGGGAATCACACCTATTGCGAATCAACAGGAAAGACAAGACTATGCACAACATTATCAATTCATGGTTCGTTCAGGGCATGATCAAAGCCACCTCCGACGCCTGGCTTAAAGGCTGGGACGAACGTAACGGCGGCAATCTGACGCTGCGCCTGGATGAAGCGGATATCGCGCCATTCAAAGCCGATTTTCACCCCCAGCCGCGCTATATCGCCTTAAGCCAGCCGATGCCGGAACTGGCTAATCAACCGTTTATCGTCACCGGTTCCGGTAAATTCTTCCGTAACGTGCAGCTCGATCCCGCCGCCAATCTCGGGGTGGTGAAAGTGGACAACGACGGCGCGGGCTACTTCATCCTGTGGGGGCTGACGGAAGAAGCCGTGCCGACGTCGGAACTACCGGCGCATTTCCTGTCGCACTGCGAGCGCATCAAAGCCACCGGCGGCAAAGATCGCGTGATCATGCACTGCCATGCCACCAACCTGATCGCCCTGACCTACGTGCTGGAGAACAACAGCGATCTGTTCACCCGCAAGCTATGGGAAGGCAGCACCGAATGCCTGGTGGTGTTCCCGGACGGCGTTGGCATTCTGCCGTGGATGGTGCCGGGTACCGACGAGATTGGCCAGGCGACCGCCGGCGAAATGCAGAAACATTCTCTGGTGCTGTGGCCATTCCACGGCGTCTTCGGCAGCGGCCCGACGCTGGATGAAACTTTCGGCCTGATCGATACCGCCGAGAAGTCCGCTGAGGTATTGGTGAAAGTCTATTCGATGGGCGGCATGAAACAGACGATAAGCCGCGAAGAGTTGATTGCGTTAGCCCAACGCTTTGGCGTCACGCCGCTGGCCAGCGCGCTGGCGCTCTAAGAAAGCGAGCGCCCTTTAAGGAGAATAATCATGAGCTTTATGTTGGCACTGCCGAAAATCAGCCTGCATGGCGCGGGCGCGATCGGCGATATGGTGAACCTGGTGGCGGACAAGCAATGGGGAAAAGCGCTGATTGTCACCGACGGTCATCTGGTGGAAATGGGACTGCTCGATAGCCTTTTTCAGGCGCTGGAAGCGCATCAACTGTCTTATCATCTGTTCGATAACGTCTTTCCGAACCCAACCGAAGCGCTGGTTCAGCAAGGTATCGCCGCATTCCGTGCGGCGCAGTGTGACTATATTATCGCCTTCGGCGGCGGCAGCCCGATCGATACCGCTAAGGCGGTGAAAATCCTCAGCGCTAACCCGGCGCCGTCGACGGCCTATTCCGGCGTGGGCAAAGTGAAAAATGCCGGCGTGCCGCTGGTGGCAATTAACACCACCGCCGGAACCGCCGCCGAAATGACCAGCAACGCGGTGATTATCGATAGCGAACGTCAGGTGAAAGAGGTCATCATCGACCCGAACATCATCCCGGATATTGCCGTCGACGATGCCAGCGTCATGCTGGATATTCCGCCGTCGGTTACCGCCGCGACCGGTATGGATGCGTTAACCCACGCTATCGAGGCGTTTGTCTCCGTTGGCGCCCATCCGCTGACCGACGCCAACGCGCTGGAAGCGATTCGCTTAATTCACCAGTGGCTGCCGCTGGCCGTCGATGACGGGCACAATCTGCAGGCCCGCGAGCAGATGGCATACGGCCAGTATCTGGCAGGGATGGCGTTCAACAGCGCAGGTCTTGGTCTGGTACACGCGCTGGCGCATCAGCCGGGCGCAACCCACAATTTGCCGCACGGCGTTTGTAATGCCATCCTGCTACCGATTATCGAAAACTTTAACCGCCCGAACGCGGTGGCGCGTTTTGCCCGCATCGCCCAGGCGATGGGCGTCGATACGCGCGGCATGAGCGATGAAACCGCCAGCATGGCGGCGATTAACGCGATTCGCGCGTTGAGCAAACGAGTCGGTATTCCTGAAGGTTTTAGTCAGCTTGGCGTGAGTAAGGCTGATATCGAAGGCTGGCTGGATAAAGCGCTGGCCGACCCCTGCGCGCCCTGTAACCCGCGCAGCGCCAGCCGCGACGAGGTACGCGAGCTGTACCTGGAGGCGTTATGATCCGCAAAGCCTTCGTGATGCAGGTCAATCCCGACGCCCACGAGGAGTATCGGCGCCGTCATAATCCCATCTGGCCGGAACTGGAAGCGACGCTGAAAGCGCATGGCGCGCACCACTATGCAATCTATCTCGACAAACAGCGCCATCTGCTATTCGCCACGGTGGAAATTGAATCGGAAGCCCGCTGGAATGCGGTGGCGGAAACCGAGGTCTGCCAACGCTGGTGGCGCTATATGCGCGAGGTGATGCCGACGAATCCGGATAACAGCCCGTTGAGCGCTGAACTGAGTGACGTGTTTTACCTTGCGTAATAAAGAAAACGCCTGAGCAATCAGGCGTTTTTGCTACCAGAGGGATTAGGCATTTTTGCGCACAAAGAAACCGTAGCAGCAGGCGCCCATAAACAGCAGTATCCCACCGAGAATAAATACGTTGGTAAAGTGCCCGGTAGCATCAAGAATAATGCCGGTGATAATCGGCGCCAGCGCCGCGCCGAGAAAGCCGCCAAAGTTCTGGATAGCACCCAATGAGGCGACCTGTTCTTTCGGCGCCATATCGGTCGCTAACGTCCAGATCACGCCGGAAGGCATTTGTGAACAGAAGTAGCCCAGCGTCAGCAGGGCGATCGCAACGCCGCTATTATCAACAAACGGAATCGGCATCACGAAGCAGGCCGCCAGCGCGGCGCCCGCCACAATCGGCACTTTACGCGCGGTAACGGCGTTCATCCCTTTACGCACCAGTCTGTCAGAAAGCATCCCGCCACACAGCACACCGATAATACCGGCAAAGAAAGGAATCGAGGCGATAAAACCGGTCTGCTTGAGGCTAAAGCCCAGCGAGGTTTCCAGATATCCCGGCAGCCATGTCAGATAAACCCAAATGGTAAACATGATGCAGAAGTTACCGGCAATCATGAACCACGTGGTTTTCCGGCGAAACAGTTCGCCCCAGCTGACCTTCGGCTGCTCACCTTCGGGACGCATGACTTTGCCGGTGTTTATCAGCATCGCCTCGCGCGCGTCCGGGTCGCGATAAAATTTAAGCCACGCCAGCAACAATGGCAGTCCGAGCAGGCCGACAACCATGAACATGCCGCGCCAGCCGATCCATAACAGCAAAATAGTCAGCACCGGCGGCGCTATCGCATTGGCGATTTGCGAACCGGTATTGATAATCGATGTCGGCAGCCCGCGCTCTTTCTCCGAGAACCAGCTCTGGGTGATCTTGATACCGGAAGTGAAGAACGGTGACTCCGCCACGCCCAGCAGCATGCGCAAACCATAGAAGAAGCTATAGGTATTCACGAAACCCATTAAGAACGTTACCGCTGACCACAATCCCAGCGCGCCGCTGAACATTTTCTTCGCGCCGAAACGGTCTACCAGCCAGCCGGCGGGCAAATTCGCCAGCGCATAGGGCCAGAGAAACGCTGACAATAACAGCCCCATTTCAGTACCAGAGAAGCCAAACTCCCTGGCGATGGTGGTGTTCGCGATACTCAGGTTGGCGCGATCGAGGTAATTGACCACCGCGGCCAGCAGCAGGATTAAAATAATGCCCCAACGTCGACGCGAGAGTTTCGGCGCCGCAATCGCTTCAGCCGCCGTTTGATTTAGCGAACTCATAAACCCTCCTCCAGCAAGGCGCGATCGATTTTCATCACCGCTTTACGGATATGTTGCCGCTCGCCATCGCGCGGATGGCAGCAGGGGCGATGGATATCCTGGGGAAAGAAAATGGCGAACATGCCGGGTTTCAGGGTTATCTGCGTCTCCTCTTCTTCAACCTGCCAGAACAGGATGTCCTGCTGCGGCGTCCGATCCTCGGTAACGCAATGACTGCCGCTTTCAGCGCGGCTGACACCCATCCGCTCCTCGCCGGAAATCAGATACTGAATATCAATGAACTGCTTGTGCGACTCCGGCCGCGCCTGCGCGAAAGGCACGCTCTCCATCTCCTGCAGCAGGCAGAAAAGTTTCCCCGGGATCAGGTCGATTTTCCCCGGCGCGAAGCGCTGGAAATCCTGGCTGGCGATAAACGCCAGCGCCTGGCGGATCGCCGGATGAAACGCGGCCTGTTGCGCAGGCCACGCCTGCAGACTCGATACGATCATAATGATCCCTCCCTTAGCCGGCGATCCGCTGCTGCCACAGTTCAGTCCCGGCGCGGATCTGGTCAAGGATCACCGTCAGCCCCCAGAATTTGCTCAGCACATCGTCTTTATTAACCCGGCAGGCATCGCTGTCGAAGGTCCCCAGCCGTTGATGGTAAATTTTGGCGTTTTTCGGGTAGCCCAGCGTTTCGGTTACCGCACCCAGCGACAGAAATATCGCCAGTTCATCGGCCAGCGCCCGCTGATTTTTGCCTTCCCGCCACAGCCAGCCGTACAGTTCGGGATGGAAGTTGGTGAACACGCCGCTGAAACCTTCGGCGCCCGCCAGCATCGCCGGCCAGGCGATCGCAGCATTGGCGTTGATGACCTTTAGCGGGGTTCCCTGCGCCAGACGCACGCGGCGCTCAACGGTAGGCAGATCGCAGCTCACATCTTTCAGCACCACGAAACGACCGCTGTTGGCGCACCAGGCGAACTCGTCGTCGCTAAGTAGGCGGTGATACGGCGCCGGGCACTCATACAGCCCCAGCGGCATGGAAGAAGGTAAAGCCGCCAACAGCGATTGCAGGGTAGCGAAAAAGACTTCACTGCCCTCATTACGCGGATCAAGATGATTAGTGACCAACACCAGCGCATCAATGCCGGTCTGCGCCATTGCCAGCAACTCCTCTTTTTGCGCCGCCAGATCATCGCTGATATGGCCCGAGGCAATGACTGGAATGCGCCCCGCCACGCGTTGCACCACGAAACGCGCCAGCTCGACACGCTCCTGTAAGTTGAGATATTGCATTTCGCTGGACTGGCAGACGGCAAAAAGCGCATCCACGCCTTTTGCCAGATACCAGTCGATCAGCTTCGCCAGCGCCGGATAATCAATCTGGTCGTCAGCGGTAAAAGGGGTCAGCATGACGGGTACAACACCGTTAATCGTTTTCATCTTATTTTTCCTGGATTAGAGGGTACGGAGTCGGGCATTTGCCTGCGCAAAGTCAGGCATGTTGGAAGCCCCCTCCAGCTCGACGGCCAGAGAGGCGAAAGCAGAGGCCCAGGTCGCAGCCTGAACCAGGGTGTTGCCGGCAGCCAGCGAGGCGGCGAGCGCGCCATTAAACGCATCGCCAGCGCCGGTGGTATCGACGGTGACCGCCGGAAAGGCGCGAATTTGACTAAACTGGCGATTATCCAGCAGCAGCGCCCCGCGCGATCCCATGGTAATCAGCACTTTCTTTGCGCCTAATTCAGCGATGCGAAGCGCGGCTTCTTTGGCAGTATCAACATCGTGAATGTCGATACCGGATAATAATGAAGCCTCGGTTTCATTCGGTGTAATCACATCGATATAAGGAATGCTTTTGATAATTTCCGCCGAGTATGGCGCCGGATTGAGAATGACTGTCTTACCGAGTCCTCTGGCTTTTTTTATTAGCGAATGAGTGGCATCAAAATTATTCTCAAGCTGAACAAGTAAAACGTCGGAGGCGCTAAGTTCAGGAATAATCGCCTCAATCTCATTATGCGTTATTGTAGTATTGGCGCCGGAGTAAATAGCAATCATATTTTCGCCATTTTCCTGCGAAACATAAATAATGGCATTGCCGGTAGGTTCGCTCTCAGATTGATAAAGCGTATAGGAGTGTATTTCTGAACGAGTGAGATGATCGGCCGCCAGGTGGCTAAACTGATCCTTGCCCACCTTAGCGACAAAATGGACCTGCGCGCCGGCTTTACTGGCCGCCGTCGCCTGATTCGCCCCCTTGCCACCGGGCCCAAGGCTGCTGGCGAGCGCCAGTAGCGATTCCCCACCGCGCGGAAAACGCTCCACTCGGGCCACGATATCCACATTAAATGAGCCGAATACACACACTTTGCCGTTCATCGATTTTCCTTTCTGCTGACCGCTCGCCGTAGGTTTCCGATGGTTAATCGGCTGCAGCAGCACGCCGAAACTATCACCGGTTTCAGAAATAAGTTCAGCCTTTAAATTGTGCCGGGAAATAATCGCTCCGCCATAACAACGTTGCACCAACCCCATTTCTGCAAGAATATTTAAATCACTGCGAATGGTTTCTTTTGAAACACTAAAATAAGCAGCAAAATAATTAACAAAACCACGCTCATGATCGTTTAAATATTTCAGGATATGCTTTCTACGTTCTTCTAAAAACATAATAGGCCCCAATGTCACGAATTAAGTATACGAACCCCTTCCGGCAGGAAGAGTGACATCAATCCCATGTTTTCAGGCAAAACGGAAGGAAACAAAAATGGAAAAACAATAAAGAAAATGAGTGAATAAATAATTCACTCATTCATTAATGGGAAATGAAATAATCTTCTGCGCATCAGAATAAAATGCGCAGATTATGACTAATTTTGCTCTGCCACCAGCAGCGCCTGGGTATCCGGCTCCAGCGCCTGAAAGAGATGTTCCCGATCGGCCGGGTAGCAGATGTAATCCCCTTCCCCCAGCTCTTCTGGCGCTTCGGTGAGGCCAACGCGCGCGCGCCCCTGAGTGATAATAATATGTTCGACCGACCCGGGCGGGTGCGGGTGCGAGATCCGATCGGCGCCGGGCTGCGTCAACAGCAGATAGATGTCGCGACGCGCGCCGGGAGGGCAAGCCGCCAGCAAAATGGCCTGATAGTTGGCCTGTTCAGCAACCACTTTGGTGCCTTCGCCGCGGCGAATCACCTGGGTCTGGTTGGCCTGCGGCTCCAGCAAACGGGCGAAGGGAATATCCAGCGCCACGCACAGCGCCCACAATGTTTCCAGGCTAGGGTTGCCATTGCCGGATTCCAGCTGTGACAGGGTCGATTTGGCTATCCCGGCGCGGCGCGCCACCTCCGCCAGTGAGAGTCCGGTGCGCGAGCGCTCGCGCGTCAGGCTTTTAGCAATTACGCTGATGGGCTGTGTCATACACCGCTCCTCGTATTTTATATCGAACGAATCGTTCGTCTTGAAAAACCATTCTGTTGCGTTCATTATAATGGAAATTCGTTCGATATGGCTAAAGCGTATGCGTTACAAATTTTCCTGTCTCAGTGGGGACACCATTAAAGCAATCGTTCTGGTATGCCTGGCGGTCGGTGTGGTCGGCATGTCTTACGGTTCATTAGCGATGGCCTACGGTTTTCCGCTGTGGGTGCCGTTTGTCCTTTCCATTACGGTGCTGGCCGGCGCCTCGGAGTTTATGTTTATCGGTATTGTCGCCAGCGGCGGTAACCCTCTCGCCGCCGCCGCCGCAGGCTTACTGGTGAACGCCCGCCACGTTCCTTTTGGCGTCACCGTGCGCGATCTGGTCGGCGCCCGCGCCGCCAGCCTGCTCGGCTGCCACATTATGAATGATGAGAGCGTGGTGTTCGGCTTGTCGCAGAAAACCCCGGAGCAGCGGAAAGCCGCCTACTGGCTCTGCGGCCTGGGTGTGGCGCTCATCTGGCCGCTCGGTACCCTGCTGGGCGCCGGGGTCGGGAAATTGTTACCCGCTCCAGAAACCATCGGCCTGGATGCGGTATTCCCGGCCATCCTGCTGGCGCTGGTGGTACCGGCTTTTAAAAAACGTACCACACTGATTCGCGCCTGCAGCGGCGCGGTTATTTCGCTGGCCTCCGTGCCCTTCGCGCCGGTTGGATTACCGGTTCTGCTCTCATTGTTTGGCTTACTGGCGAGGAAAAAATAATGGCTAATATGACGCTGTTTATCGCCGGGATCGCGATTCTGTCGATCGGCACATATCTGATGCGTTTGGGCGGGGCAAAGCTTGGCAGTCGTTTAGCGTTTTCCGAGCGCTCGCAGGCGCTGCTTTCTGATGCCGCGACGGTGTTGCTATTTTCCGTGGCGCTGGCGACCACCTTTTATGAAGGCGAGCATTTTTCCGGCATGGCGCGGGTACTTGGCGTCGGTTTTGCCGTGTTCCTTGCCTGGCGCAAGATGCCGCTTATCGTGGTGATTATCGCCGCGGCGGTGGTGACGGCGCTGCTGCGCCTGGCGGGTATAAACTAAAAAAGCGCCCTGAGGCGCTCTTTCGACGGTAGTGGGTTGCTAACTTATTTGTTCAGTTCAGCGGTCATATGCACGCGGTTACCGTTAAACGCTTCGGTAATGGTGTAAGAAGACGCGCCGGCAGCCTGCGCCTGAGCGGCGATTTTCGCTTCCGCGGCGTCCATAGTGGAGGCGGTGGCGGTCACGGATTGCGCGGCGAAAGAACCGAAAGAAGCGGCCAGAGCGATAACAGCGACAAAAATTTTGATGCTTTTCATGATATAAACCCTTTCATTTAGTTGTTTGGATAAGGCACCGTGCCCTGATGTGATAAATAATAGTCTTCACATCCCGTAACTAAAAGCGGAAGGATTTGCTGTCATCTTTCAAAAAAACTGACCAACATTTAACCGGCAATAAGACGCTGCGGATGAGTATAAATCGTCGCTCTGCCTGGCCTGCAGAACCCCACCAGCGTCAGATTACAACGTTCGGCGACTTCCACCGCCAGCGTCGTCGCCGCGGAGACCGCAAACAGAATTTCCACCCCACACATCGCGGCCTTCTGTACCATTTCATAACTGGCGCGGCTGGAGACTAAGGCTGCGCCCTGCTGCCAGCCCTCTCCTTCTGCACTACGGCGACCCAGCAGTTTATCCAGCGCAACGTGACGGCCTACATCTTCATGCCCGCCCGCCAGTTCGCCGTCAGGGCGCACCCACGCGGCGGCGTGCGTACAGCCGGTCAGGCGGCCGATTGGCTGAACCTCATTTAGCTGTTTGAGCGCGCGATCGAGATGAGAGAGCGCAAAGGTCTGGCTAAAGGGCAGTGGCTCGACGGGCTTACCGATATCATTTAGCTGCTCGACGCCACATACTCCACAGCCTGTACGCCCGGCGAGCGCCCGGCGGCGCTCTTTCAGCCCCATAAACCGGCGGCTGGAGAGTTCGATTTGCACTTCTACCCCGTTACAGGCCTGTACCACGTCCATCCCGTAGATCTCTTGTCGGCTTTGTATAATCCCTTCAGACAGGGAAAAACCGACGGCGAAATGTTCCAGGTCACGTGGCGTCGCCATCATGACGACGTGCGAGATGCCGTTATAAACCAGAGCGACGGGTACCTCTTCTGCTACCTCATCTGGCTGAGGATGTTGCAAATCCTCACGTTTCCAGAGGGTAACCTGGCGATAACCTGTGACATCTGTCACATTTTTGATTTGTTCAGGAAGGTTCTTATTCACTTTCATTTAACCGTATTGGAACAGGCATACACACAATGTGGTATTCTGTTTTTATATCCCTCCAGGACCGAGGGAAATTAACTCAATTCTGAACCTTTGCGGCCTTCACCGCAAAGTAAATAACTACATGTGACAATGTCGAAACAAGGAGCGAACCATGCAGGTCAGCAGAAGGCAGTTCTTTAAGATCTGCGCTGGCGGTATGGCAGGCACGACGGCAGCAGCGCTGGGCTTTGCCCCGGCTACTGCGCTCGCGGAAACCCGGCAGTACAAACTGCTGCGTACTCGCGAAACCCGCAACACCTGTACGTACTGTTCCGTTGGCTGCGGGCTATTGATGTATAGCCTCGGCGACGGTGCGAAAAACGCCAAAGCATCCATTTTCCATATCGAAGGCGATCCGGATCATCCGGTAAACCGTGGTGCGCTCTGCCCGAAAGGGGCCGGTCTGGTGGACTTTATCCATTCTGAAAGCCGCCTGAAATTCCCGGAATATCGCGCGCCAGGTTCTGATAAATGGCAGCAAATCAGCTGGGACGAAGCGTTCGATCGCATCGCGAAGCTGATGAAAGAAGACCGTGACGCCAACTTTATCGCCCAAAACAGCGCCGGCACCACCGTTAACCGTTGGCTGACCACCGGTATGCTGTGCGCCTCCGCTTCCAGTAACGAAACCGGCTATTTAACGCAGAAATTCACCCGCGCCCTCGGGATGCTGGCGGTGGATAACCAGGCGCGTGTCTGACACGGACCAACGGTAGCAAGTCTTGCTCCAACATTTGGTCGCGGTGCGATGACCAACCACTGGGTTGATATTAAAAACGCCAACCTGGTCGTAGTGATGGGCGGTAACGCCGCAGAAGCGCATCCGGTGGGGTTCCGCTGGGCGATGGAAGCCAAAATTCATAACGGCGCCAAGCTCATCGTTATCGATCCGCGCTTTACGCGTACGGCGTCGGTGGCTGATTTCTATACCCCGATTCGTTCCGGTACCGACATAACCTTCCTGTCGGGCGTCATCCTGTATCTGCTGAATAACGAAAAATTCAACCGTGAATACACCGAAGCCTATACCAACGCCAGCCTGATCGTGCGTGAGGACTACAGCTTTGATGATGGTCTGTTCAGCGGCTACGATGCCGAAAAACGCCAGTATGACAAAACCAGCTGGAACTATGAACTGGATGAAAACGGCTTCGCCAAACGCGATACCACGCTGCAGCATCCACGCTGCGTCTGGAATCTGCTAAAACAACACGTTTCCCGCTATACGCCGGATGTGGTCGAAAACATCTGTGGTACGCCGAAGGCCGATTTCCTTAAAGTTTGCGAATATATTGCAGAAACCAGCGCGCACGATAAAACCGCGTCGTTCCTGTATGCCCTCGGCTGGACCCAGCACTCCATCGGCGCGCAGAACATTCGCACCATGGCGATGATCCAGTTGCTGCTTGGCAACATGGGGATGGCAGGCGGCGGCGTCAATGCCCTGCGCGGTCACTCCAACATCCAGGGTCTGACCGACCTCGGCCTGCTCTCAACCAGCCTGCCGGGTTACATGTCGCTGCCTAATGAAAAACAGGCCGACCTGCAGACCTACCTGAGCGCCAACACGCCAAAACCGCTGTTGAAAGATCAGGTGAACTACTGGGGCAACTATCCGAAGTTCTTCGTCTCCATGATGAAAGCCTTCTTCGGCGATAAAGCTACGGCCGAGAATAGCTGGGGCTTTGACTGGCTGCCGAAGTGGGATAAGAGCTACGACGTGCTGCAGTATTTCGAGATGATGAATCAGGGCAAAGTGAACGGCTATATTTGCCAGGGCTTTAACCCGGTCGCCTCGTTCCCGAACAAAAACAAGGTAGTGGCTTCCCTGTCGAAGCTGAAGTTCCTTGTGACCATCGACCCGCTCAACACCGAAACGTCCACCTTCTGGCAAAACCACGGTGAGTCCAACGATGTTGATCCGGCGAAAATCCAGACCGAAGTGTTCCGCCTGCCGTCCACCTGCTTCGCCGAAGAAAACGGTTCTATCGTCAACTCCGGCCGCTGGCTGCAGTGGCACTGGAAAGGCGCAGACGCCCCGGGGATCGCCGTGACCGATGGTGAAATCCTCGCCGGTATCTTCACCCGCCTGCGTAAGATGTATGCCGAAGAAGGCGGCCCAACGCCGGAGCCGGTGCTCAACATGACGTGGAACTACTCCACGCCGCACGAGCCGGCGTCTGAAGAAGTGGCGATGGAAAGCAACGGTAAAGCGCTGGCGGATATCATCGATCCGGCAACCGGCGCGGTAATCGTTAAGAAAGGGCAGCAGTTGAGCTCCTTCGCACAGCTACGCGACGACGGCACGACTTCCAGCGGCTGCTGGATCTTCGCCGGTAGCTGGACGCCGGAAGGCAACCAGATGGCGCGCCGCGATAACGCCGACCCGTCAGGCCTCGGCAATACGCTGGGCTGGGCCTGGGCATGGCCGCTAAACCGCCGCATTCTGTATAACCGCGCCTCCGCGGACCCGCAGGGTAAACCGTGGGATCCGAAGCGTCAGTTGCTGAAATGGGACGGCGCGAAATGGGGCGGAGTGGATATTCCGGATTACAGCGCCGCCGCCCCTGGCAGCGACGTCGGTCCGTTTATCATGCAGCCTGAAGGGATGGGGCGTCTGTTCGCTATCGATAAGATGGCTGAAGGGCCGTTCCCGGAACACTACGAACCGTTTGAAACGCCGCTGGGGACTAACCCGCTGCATCCAAACGTGGTCTCTAACCCGGCCGCTCGCGTCTTTAAAGGCGATCTCGAGCAGATGGGCAAGGCCGAGAAGTTCCCGTACGTCGGCACCACTTACCGCCTGACCGAGCACTTCCACTACTGGACTAAACACGCGCTGCTTAACGCCATCGCGCAGCCGGAACAGTTTGTGGAGATCGGCGAAAAACTGGCGAATAAGCTCGGCATTGGCCACGGCGATACCGTGAAGGTCTCCTCTAACCGCGGCTATATCAAAGCCAAGGCGGTGGTGACCAAGCGTATTCGTACGCTGCAGGTTCACGGTAAAGAGGTGGATACCATCGGTATTCCTATTCACTGGGGCTACGAAGGCGTGGCGAAAAAAGGCTTTATCGCCAATACGCTGACGCCGTTTGTCGGCGACGCCAACACGCAGACGCCGGAGTTTAAGGCCTTCCTCGTGAACGTGGAAAAGGTGTAACGGAGACGACTTATGGCTTATCAATCGCAAGATATTATTCGTCGTTCCGCGACTAACGGTTTCACTCCCGCGCCTCAGGCGCGGGACCACCAGCAGGAAGTGGCGAAGCTTATCGACGTTACCACCTGCATCGGCTGTAAAGCCTGCCAGGTGGCCTGTTCTGAATGGAACGACCTTCGTGACGAAGTGGGTAGCAACGTCGGGGTGTATGACAACCCGGCGGACCTGACCGCCAAGTCATGGACGGTCATGCGCTTCTCGGAAGTGGAACAAAACGACAAGCTGGAATGGCTTATTCGTAAAGATGGCTGCATGCACTGCGCTGACCCGGGCTGCCTGAAGGCCTGTCCGTCAGAAGGCGCGATCATTCAGTACGCTAACGGCATCGTCGACTTCCAGTCTGAGCAGTGTATCGGCTGTGGCTACTGCATCGCAGGTTGCCCGTTCGATGTACCGCGCCTGAACCCGGAAGACAATCGCGTCTACAAATGTACGCTGTGCGTAGACCGCGTGACTGTCGGCCAGGAGCCGGCCTGCGTGAAAACCTGCCCGACCGGCGCTATCCACTTTGGTTCGAAAGAGGATATGAAAACGCTGGCCGGCGAGCGCGTCGCAGAGCTGAAAACCCGCGGTTATGACAAGGCGGGTCTGTACGATCCGGCTGGCGTTGGCGGCACCCACGTGATGTACGTGCTGCACCATGCCGATAAACCGAATCTCTACCACGGTCTGCCAGAGAATCCGGAAATCAGCCAAACGGTGAAATTCTGGAAAGGTATCTGGAAACCGCTGGCGGCGGTCGGCTTTGCTGCGACCTTCGCAGCCAGTATCTTCCACTACGTCGGCGTCGGTCCGAACCGCGCAGATGAAGAAGAAGACAACCTGCATGAAGAGAAAGACGAGGTGCGCAAATGAGAAAACGTGACACCATCGTGCGCTACACGGCGCCGGAACGCATCAACCACTGGATAACCGCCTTCTGCTTTATTCTGGCGGCGGTAAGCGGGTTAGGCTTTTTCTTCCCGTCGTTTAACTGGCTGATGCATATTCTCGGTACGCCGCAGCTGGCGCGTATTCTCCACCCGTTCGTCGGGGTGGTGATGTTCGCGTCGTTTATCATCATGTTTTTCCGTTACTGGCATCACAACCTAATCAATCGGGATGATATCTTTTGGGCGAAGAATATTCGTAAGATCGTCGTCAACGAGGAGGTAGGCGATACCGGGCGTTATAACTTCGGCCAGAAATGCGTATTCTGGGCGGCGATTATTTTCCTGGTGCTGCTGCTGGTAAGCGGCGTGATCATCTGGCGTCCGTACTTTGCGCCTGCATTCTCAATCCCGGTGATCCGATTCGCGCTGATGCTGCATTCTTTTGCCGCAGTCGCGTTAATTGTGGTTATCATGGTGCATATCTACGCCGCCCTTTGGGTGAAAGGCACCATTACCGCGATGGTGGAAGGCTGGGTTACCAAAACGTGGGCGAAGAAACATCACCCGCGCTGGTACCGTGAAGTCCGCCAGAAACAGGAAAAATAGACTGCATGAGTATTCGCATAATCCCGCAAGACGAGCTGGGTTCGAGCGAGAAACGCACGGCGGAAGCAATTCCGCCGCTACTGTTCCCCAGACTGAAGAATCTTTATAACCGCCGCGCAGAGCGCCTGCGCGAGCTGGCCGCCAACAACCCGCTGGGCGATTACCTGCGCTTTGCCGCGCTGATCGCTCATGCGCAGGAAGTGGTGCTGTACGACCATCCGTTGCAGATGGATCTGACTGCCCGCATTAAAGAGGCCAACGATCAGGGCAAGCCGCCGCTGGATATTCACGTATTGCCGCGTGATAAACACTGGCACAAGCTGCTGCATTCACTGATCGCCGAGCTGAAACCTGAGATGAGCGGCCCGGCGCTGTCGGTTATCGAGAACCTGGAAAAAGCCTCCGGGCCGGAACTGGAAGAGATGGCCAGCGCGCTGTTTGCTTCCGATTTCGCCTCGGTCAGCAGCGACAAAGCGCCGTTTATCTGGGCCGCGCTGTCGCTGTACTGGGCGCAAATGGCCAGCCTGATCCCGGGGAAAGCGCGCGCCGAATACGGCGAGCATCGCCAGTTCTGCCCGGTTTGCGGCTCGATGCCGGTCTCCAGCATCGTGCAAATCGGCACCACTCAGGGGCTGCGCTATCTGCACTGCAACTTGTGTGAAACCGAATGGCATGTGGTACGCGTAAAATGCAGCAACTGCGAACAGAGCCGCGACCTGCACTACTGGTCGCTGGATAACGAGCAGGCGGCGGTGAAAGCCGAAAGCTGCGGCGACTGCGGGAGCTACCTGAAGATTATGTATCAGGAGAAAGACCCGAAAGTCGAAGCCGTTGCCGACGATTTAGCCTCGCTGGTACTCGATGCTCGCATGGAACAGGAAGGCTTCGCCAGAAGCTCAATTAACCCGTTCATGTTCCCCGGCGAAGGGGAGTAAGTTCTGCGCACCTATAACGGGCGACTCAGGTCGCTCGTTATCATTCATACGGCGTGACCACGCCGGAAATGCTCTCCTTATCCCGATCCTGCTTCTCCAGATATTGTTCAACAGAAGAAGCAGATCTTTGCTGAGAAATACGCTTTTGCGAGCCGCTTTCCACAATGCGATCGCGGCTTTATTCGGTATATCTTTTTCGCAAAAACCAGGCTATAACACTGGATATTAATCCAGTAAAAGGGACTTGCCATGACGTTGGAAAAAGGTATTGCTTCGCTGGTTGAGGAGTTTATTGCTGCGGGGCGGCCATCAGCACGAGAACAGAGTATTGATGACCGGAGAAACGGCTATCTCGCCAGCGCCGTTCTCGCTGGGGCAACGGAAACGCGTGTGCAGGTTGAAGACATCACGCTCGATGGCATAACCTTTCGCGTCGTCTCGCCGCCAAAAAGCAACGGCTTGCTACCCACCATTGTGTATTACCATGGCGGCTGTTTTGTGAGCGGCGACTTTGCCACCCATGACAACCAATTGCGCCAGCTTGCCTGGCTCAGTGGGTGCCGGGTGATCGCCGTGCAGTACCGTCTGGCGCCGGAGTACACTTTTCCGGCGGCGCACGATGATGCGGAGCGAGGCGCCAACATTATCTATCGGTATGCGCAGCGGCTTGGCGTTGACGCCGCGCGCATCACGCTGGCCGGCGACAGCGCCGGCGGCCACCTCGCCCTGGTCACTGCGCTACGCCTGAAAACGGCGGGAGTATGGCAACCTGCGCAGCTTATCCTGATTTATCCTATGCTCGACGCTACCGCCAGCATGGCAAGCTACGCCAGCAACGGCGAGGATTACATCATTACCCGGGATACGCTGCTTAGCGGCTACGAAATGTATTTAGCGGCCACACCCGCTACCCATCCGGAAGCCAGTCCGCTGTGGCGCGAAGATTTTAACGGGCTGCCGCCGGTTCATATCCTGACGGCCGAATTTGATCCTTTGCGCGATGAGGGAGAAGCGCTGTACCGGCGGTTAATAGCACAAGGGATAGAAAGCACCTGCCAGCGCTATCTGGGCGTCATTCACGGTTTCTTTCAGTTAGGCGGGATAAGCCTCACGGCAAAGCAGGCGATGCGCGATATCGCCTGGCGTACGCAAACGCCAGGCCAATAATAATGCCGGAGGCGGGTTACTCTTCCTCGTTCCCGCCCTCTTCATACGAACCGAACGGCTTCGCGGGCAGTACGATATAGGTTCCCTCAAAAACGGCGCCCAGCTTATCGTTACCGAACAGTTCGACCTGAAGCTGCACGCGAGCCTTACGTCCGCGCGCCAGGCGATCGAGATCGCCGCTTAGCGAGCCCAAATCGGCCACGGCATTCGGCCTCCCGCTGATCGGCTTGCTGTAACGGATATGCGCATCGGCAAGGATAATCGTGCCGCCAAGGTGCCGCTCGCGCAGCATTAACCAGATTAGCCCCCAGCCGGTTAAGGTAGCGAGCGAAAACAGGCTGCCGGCAAATAACGTATGGTGCGGATTCTGGTTCCCCGCTTCGGGCATGGTGGTGATAAATTTTTGCCCGGTATACTGCTGAATGCGCACCCCCATCTTTTCGCTCAGCGGAATGTGCTGATACCAGGCCTGCTGCAGTTGGCCGCACCAGTCGCCGCGGTGCAGGATGTCGTCCAGTGAAGCAATGGGTTTAATCATCAAAAAGTGGCGAATCGGCGTGGTTGTCGGCGTGGTGATTTCCCCCTGGTTCACAAAGCCCAGCTTAGAGAAAAACTCCATCGCATCTTCACGGGCGCTACAGGTCACCCGCTTCACCCCTTCCTGACGGGCGACTGACTCAAGGGTCATCGCCATAAGGGTGCCTAAACCTTTATCCTGAACGGAAGGATGAACGGCCATAAAACGGATCGAGGCTTCATTCTCCGCATTAATATACAGCCGGCCGACGGCAACCAGGTTGCCCTCTTCATCGACGACCATCTGGTGATGCGCCATGGCATCCCAGGCGTCGCGTTCCGACCCTTTAGGCTGATGCAGCGGCTTACGCAACATCTCCCAGCGGAACTGATAATAGCTTTCTAACTCTTCTTCTGTTTGCGGTACACGAAGGTGATACATAGCTGTACTCTCTTTTGTTACCCGCAGCCTGCCCGGAAGCTGACTCATACCTGCAACCAAAAGGTCACGGGACCATCGTTTACCAGCGAGACCTGCATATCCGCAGCGAATCTCCCGGTCTGAGTATTCATCTCTTGTTGGCGGCAGCGCTCAACAAAGTATTCATACAGCGCTTCCGCTCTGTCCGGCGCCGCGCCTTTGGAAAAACTCGGGCGCATGCCGCGCTCGGTATCGGCCGCTAGCGTAAACTGCGAAACTACCAGCACGCTGCCGCCCGCCTGCTGGACATTAAGATTCATTTTGCCTTCGGCATCGCTGAAAATGCGATAGCCGAGCACTCGTTCACACAGACGATTGGCCTTCTGTTCGTCATCGTCTTTCTCGACGCCCAGCAGCACCAGTAGTCCCGGACCGATTTCACCCGTCACTTCACCCTCCACGGTAACGCTTGCACGGGATACGCGTTGAATTAATGCAATCATGGTTGTTCTGTTTCTTCTTTTTTGAGTTTGCGGTATTCACCGAGAGTGACAGTTATTTCAGCGCCAAGCAAGACGATACACCAGGTCCAGTAAACCCAGACAAACAAAATGGGTACTACCGCAATCACGCCATAAATCAGCTGGTATGACGGAAACATGGTGATATATAAAGCAAAAGCCTTTTTACCGGCTTCAAAAAGCAGTGCCGCCACCAGCGAGCCGATTACCGCATCGCGATTGCGTACCTGGGTGGTGGGCACAATGCTATAAAGCATCCAGAACGCCGCCCACGATAAGATTAGCGGGAATATACGGAGTACATCATCAATGACGCTATTGAGATCGCTGGCCCAGCGTAGTGAGAGAAGATAGGAACTGATTGCCAGACTGGCGCCGGCCAACAGCGGCCCGAGAGTCAGGATCATCCAATAGACCGCAAATGAATAGATTTTTGGCCGCGTCCGACTGCTGCGCCAGATGGTGTTCAGCGCGCTATCAATCGAATACATCAGCAGTAATGAGGTGACAATTAACCCAAAGGCGCCGACGGCCGTCATCCTGCTGGAGTTCGCCACAAACTGTTCGATATATCCCTGAATGACATCCCCGGTCGCCGGAATGAAGTTGGCAAAGATAAAATGGCGGATCTGCACGCTGACGTCGGAGAACATCGGAAAGGCGGCAAACAGGGCAAAAACCACGGCGATCAGCGGTACCAGCGCAAGTAAAGACACGTAGGCCAGATTCCCCGCCAACGTCGTCATGTTGTCTTCTTCAATTCGCCGCCACAGCAGCTTAAGCCAGGCCACCAGCGGCCTGGTATGGTATTTGGTTTTTTGATGAACGCTTTTTAGCATAGCTGCTTCGCAAAGTAGTTGGGGATGGTCTCCTTATCCGTGACCAGAATACTGGTGATCCCCAACTGGTTAGCCCCAGCTATATTATCGGCGTTATCGTCGAAAAAGACCGCGTCTTGCGGCGAAAATCCTTCCGCCTGCAGCACGCTTTGGTAGATACGCGTTTCGGGTTTGCGCATCCCCATCTCTTGCGAAAGATACACATGATCTGCGGCAGCACGCACTTGTGGATATTCGCTTGGCCAGAAAGTGGTATGTAATCGGTTGGTGTTCGAGAGTACGACCACGCGGTGCCCCTGGTCGCGAAGTTTTTGCATAATGTCGGTGACTTCTGGACGCAAGGCGACAAAAACGGCCTGCCAACCGTGGGCAAACTGTTCATAGCTCAGCGGCATGTTCATTTCATGACACATTGCAGCGGCAAACTCTTCATCGCTGATCTCACCGCGTTCATGCTGGTGGAAGGCATCGCCCATAACAAAGTCTTGCTTTAGCGTCGCCAGCGGGATGCGGGTCAAATCGCTCCACGTTCCGAGCACCCGGTTGAAGTCAATGTCGACAATCACATTACCTAAATCAAAGATATAGAGCATTTTTGTCTCCTTCCGCGCCGTTGAAGATTAACTGTAGCGGGAAAGAAGAGGTTTGACTATGAACAAACCGGAAACGATTCAAGACATCTCAGACGCAAAAACGACCAAAGCCGCATATCTGCGGCTTTGGTGAAATGGCAGACCCCTTAAAATCAGACCAATGCGGTTTCCAACATATTCTTTCTGCGGTTGATGCGTTTAACCAGCATCACCGAAACGAACGCGCCGGCGCAAGCGAAGCAGGCCATGATGCCAAAGACTATCTTGTACCCCACCAGACCCGGATTGAGATCGAGAATGTAGCCGTACAGGCTGTAGCAAAACATCGCCGGTGCATAGCCAATGAAGCTCCCCAGCGCCATCGCCGCGCCCGTCTGGTTTTCAGCGATTTTCGCTTCCCCAATCGGGGCAAAAAACACGGCTCGTTGCGTAAAAACAATTGCGCCGAACCCGAGAGTACACACCATACCCAGATAGACCGGCATACTTTCGTGCGGTAACAGAATTAACGCGACTAAAGCCATCGTACTGATACAGAAGGTATAAAAGAGATATTTACTTGGCGATTTGAGGATCTTATCGGCAATTAAACCGCCAATTGGACCACCGATCATTTTTAAACAGTACTGGTTAATAATGCCGTAGGCGCCAACCAGGGCTACCGGCAGCATGTAGATGTTCTTCAGGAACGGGATAAAGAAGGTGAGTCCACAGTAAACGGCGTAAACAAAGAACACATTGAAGGCAATCAGCCAGATAGTTTTGTCTTTCAGCACCGAAGAGATACTGGTTTGTTGCCTGGTGGTGCCTTCATCCGCGGCGGGCGTCGGCTCATCCTTCTGCTTAAGCATGAAAAACAGCAAGACGCCTACAACAATGACAATAATGGCATAGAACCAAATCCCGGCTTTAAAACCCAGTAAGCCACTGCCAAACCAGGTGAAAATAGCTAATGCGGAAAATGCGATAACGGTATCGACAATTCCGCGCCCCGTTTCGAAGAAGCCAAATAAACGCCCCTGCTGTTCGCTATTCCCTAACCGACTCACCGATTTTAACAATACCGGCCAGTTCATCATGTCGCAGGTGACGCCAAATAATGCCCAGACAAATAGAATGCCCCAATAGCCAGGCATCGTTGTCAGATAGATACCTAATAATCCCGTCGCTATCAGTGAAAATGACATGGTGTAGCGACGCGGAAGTTTATCAGCAAAGTAAATTGACAAGAAAAAACCGATGGTTGTCACTACTGAGTTTACCGACATGGCATTACCAATCTGACCGTTGGTCAAATGAAAATAATCCTGCATCGGTATATAAAATGCGTCTTTTAATGAAGGCAGTTTATAAATGGTACCACCACAAAGCGTTAACAGGCTAAATATAGCCCATTTCTTTCTTGTGAGCATAAGATCCCCTGATGACTTAACATCATTTTATTTAAGGACATGGAACATTTCGCCATTCTAAAAAATAGCGATCATAAATACCAAATGTAATTAAAAGTTAGCGTGCAAGAACTTTCAGTGCATCATTTTTTATATCGCGTAAAGTGTCCATGACAAAATTTAACTGGGCGATCGCATCCTGTTTTTCTTTATCCAGCCGGGTTTCAAGTTGCGTTGTATCAGGCAGAGGCGTTTCGCTCATTTGTCGCCACGGGATCCACGGGTTATCGCCTTCAGTCGCAAAGCGGAAAGGTGGCGCGTAATAATCAACTTCTTCTTCCAGTCCGTACGCCATCACCTGTGGTTGCTCCTGGCCCAGACAAATTAACTCAGTCAGCAGCGCCTTAAACGGCATATCACCCAGACCTGAGTTACAGGCCCGGTGCCCCAGCCCGCCATTTTCCGCAATAATACAGGCATCTTTAATGTGAACCTGAGTGACATAGGGTGACATCACTGCCAACGCCTCAAGCGGTCGCTCATTAGCATTGATCATATTGGCAAAATCAAACAGCAGCGATAGCGACGGCATCTCGCTTTGTTTAACCAGATTGACCAACTCGGCGCTTTTTAAATCTTCATGTTGTTCAATGGTAAAAGTAAGTCCAGATTGGCTATATGTCTCTTTAATATATTGAATATCAGCCGTAATTCTTGCTAAAACTTCTTGTAAAGGCCCTTCGTAACGAGGATAAAAACGAACGGAGGTTGCCCCGGTCTTTAATGCGATAGCGACGGCTTGATCGATGGTCTCTTTATCGGAGGCGCTGGTTTCTATATGGATATCCAACCGTAACGCTTTTGCCTGCTCGCCAAAAGCGGCCAATTGCATATTATCCATACAGCTAAGAGAGTAACGCTCGCCATCGAGGACATGAATTTTCACACCTTTTAAATGATGGCTATTCGCAATTTTCAGTAAATCAGCCGGTAAAATTCTCTCCAGCCGCATATTCAGGTGATATGCATAAGCATGAAGATAAAGAGGAATATTATCAATGCGAGAAAGGATCTTCTCAGCGTTATCTTTAGTGAGCATAAAATACCTACAAGTTAATAAAGAGATCCACAGCCTCAAATCGCCAATACTCGAGATCTATTTGCACGATATTACCTGCACTATCGGCACGATGTTTTTCTATCAGAATAGCGGGCATACCAGCAGAGCCGCCAATGAATTTACTTACATCGCCGGGCATTCTTACTGGCCTGAAGGCTAATTTTTTAATAACAACATTTTTATGATAATTATTCTCCCAAACGGAAGAAAAAGATTGGTTCTTTAGCCTGGTAATAAACTCCGGCGCAACATTCGGGTTGATAAACGTTTCATGATAAAAAACTTTATGTCCTTCTAATGCCCCCCAGCCGGTTATCAGATATAAATCATGCGCAGGACAGGTGGCCACAAGAGCTTCTGCGACGTCGGGATACTCCGTCGTCCGTACCTTTTCGATAAAACCCCACGACGGTTCTCTGCCCTGTTCAATCGCTGCCCGCTGAAAGCTGGCGGAAAGCTCCGGGCTATAGTTAAAACGCGGCTGGGCGACAAACCAGCCTTTACGGTCTTTACGAAATATTCTTGATTCCGCCTCCAGGCTGAGCAGCGCCTGGCGCAGGGTCATACGCTTGATACCGAGCAACTCGCCCAGCTCGCGCTCGGACGGCAATTTTCCACCCGATACCGTCAGCCCCTGCTTTAACCACAGGTCCAGTTTCTCTTTCGCATTTTCCACAGTGGATGGGTTATTCGTCATTGTTTAATCCATTTGGTTTAAACCAGATAACTCATCTTACTCTTGAGCAAAAAAAGAAAGCAATTGCTGTCGCAAGCTTTAAGAATAATTGTGACCGAGCTCTCTCCCGAAGCGACACTGGCGCCGCCCAGGTGATAAGCATGAGGAACAGGCATAAAAAAACCCCGCCGGAGAGGCGAGGTTTGAAGGGTAGCAAGAAGGGTAAATTACTCTTCTTTCGCACCGCGCATAGCGCGTTTACGATCGTTCTCGGTCAGGTGACGTTTACGGATACGGATAGACGTCGGAGTAACTTCTACCAGTTCGTCGTCATCGATGAACTCCAGAGCCTGCTCCAGGGTCATCTTAACCGGCGGAACCAGAACCGTTGCTTCGTCAGTACCGGACGCACGCATGTTGGTCAGTTTCTTACCGGTCAGGCAGTTTACCGTCAGGTCATTAGAACGGCTGTGAATACCGATAATCTGACCTTCGTAAACTTCAGCGCCGTGGCCGAGGAACAGCTTACCGCGATCCTGCAGGCCGAACAGTGCGAACGCAACCGCTTTACCCTGACCGTTAGAGATCAGTACGCCGTTGTTACGCTGGCCCACTTCGCCCGGACGAACATCGTCGTAGTGGCTGAAGGTGGAGTACAGCAGACCGGTACCGGAAGTCATGGTCATGAACTCTGAACGGAAGCCGATCAGACCACGGCTTGGGATCACGTAGTCGAGACGTACGCGGCCTTTACCGTCTGGATTCATGTTTTTCAGGTCGCCTTTACGCTCACCCAGCGCCTGCATGACAGAACCCTGGTGCTGCTCTTCGACGTCCAGCGTTACGTTTTCGAACGGCTCTTGTTTACGGCCATCGATTTCGCGGAAGATAACTTTCGGACGGGAAACCGCCATCTCGAAACCTTCACGACGCATGTTTTCAATCAGAACAGACAGGTGCAGTTCGCCACGGCCAGAAACGCGGAACGCATCGGCGTCTTCGGTTTCTTCGACGCGCAGCGCAACGTTGTGCACCAGCTCTTTGTTCAGACGGTCCAGGATCTGGCGAGAGGTAACGAACTTACCTTCTTTACCGCAGAACGGAGAGGTGTTGACGTTGAAGAACATAGATACGGTCGGCTCATCAACAGACAGTGCCGGCAGCGCTTCGACGTTCTGCGGGTCGCAGATGGTGTCGGAGATGTTCAGCTCGCCCAGACCGGTGATCGCGATGATGTCGCCGGCTTCGGCTACGTCGCTCTCGATACGCTCGAGACCCAGGTGAGTCAGTACTTTACCGACTTTACCGTTGCGGGTTTTCCCTTCGCTATCGATGATAGTGATCTGCTGGTTCGGCTTCACTTTACCGCGCTTGATGCGACCAATGCCGATTACGCCAACGTAGTTGTTGTAGTCGAGCTGGGAGATTTGCATCTGCAGCGGACCGTCAAGGTCAACGTCCGGCGCCGGTACACGGTCAACAATCGCCTGGTACAGCGGGGTCATGTCTTCAGCCATGTCTTCGTGGTCCAGACCCGCGATACCGTTCAGCGCGGAAGCGTAAACGATCGGGAAGTCCAGCTGTTCGTCGGTCGCGTCGAGGTTAACGAACAGGTCGAATACCTGGTCGACAACCCAATCCGGACGCGCGCCCGGACGGTCAACTTTGTTGATGACCACGATCGGCTTCAGACCGTGAGCAAACGCTTTTTTGGTAACAAAGCGCGTCTGCGGCATCGGGCCGTCAAAGGCATCAACCACCAGCAGCACAGAGTCAACCATGGACATAACACGCTCAACTTCACCTCCGAAGTCGGCGTGTCCTGGGGTATCAACGATGTTGATACGGTAATCATTCCATTTGATTGCAGTGTTTTTAGCGAGGATGGTAATCCCACGCTCTTTCTCCAAATCGTTGGAGTCCATCACACGTTCTTGTGCTTCAGTACGTGCGTCGAACGTACCGGATTGCTGTAGCAGCTTATCAACCAGGGTAGTTTTACCATGGTCGACGTGCGCGATGATGGCGATATTACGCAGATTTTCGATCACAACTTTGCCTCAGGCATTAGAAATAGCGCGTTATTGTACACGTATTAAGCGAAGGACTGAACAGGATCACAAAGATCCTCCGCAAACAAGTATTGCAGAGTTTGTTTGTGACCGCTTTCACGGAGCGATAAAAGGGCACCGTAATAAAAATTGCACCAAAATGGTGCTCAACGTTCACATTGAAGCACTATTTTGGTGCATTATCTCCATCATGGTGCAGTCCTTTTGCACTATGGTGCGCATGATACAGCGTTTTACCGTACTTTTAAAAGTTGGCACAGATTTCGCTTTATATTTTTTAAGGCAACAACGCCACTTTTAAGCAGTAAGAAGTTCGTTACCACGACGACAATGACCAATCCGGGAGAGTTTAAGTATGTCCGCTGAACACGTTTTGACGATGCTGAACGAGCACGAAGTGAAGTTTGTCGATCTGCGCTTCACCGATACCAAAGGTAAAGAACAGCACGTCACGATTCCTTCCCATCAGGTAAATGCCGAATTCTTTGAAGAAGGCAAAATGTTTGATGGCTCCTCGATTGGCGGTTGGAAAGGTATTAACGAATCCGACATGGTCCTGATGCCGGATGCCACCACGGCGCTGATCGACCCGTTCTATGAAGAACCGACGCTGATCATCCGCTGCGATATCCTGGAACCAGGCACCCTGCAGGGCTACGACCGCGACCCGCGCTCTATCGCCAAGCGCGCTGAAGAGTACCTGCGCGCCACCGGCATCGCCGACACCGTGCTGTTCGGGCCGGAACCAGAATTCTTCCTGTTCGACGACATCCGCTTTGGCGCATCCATCTCTGGTTCCCACGTGGCCATTGACGATATCGAAGGCGCATGGAACTCTTCTACCAAATACGAAGGCGGCAACAAAGGCCACCGTCCGGGCGTGAAAGGCGGTTACTTCCCGGTTCCGCCGGTAGACTCCTCTCAGGATATCCGTTCTACCATGTGTATGATCATGGAAGAGATGGGCCTGGTTGTTGAAGCTCACCACCACGAAGTGGCAACTGCAGGTCAGAACGAAATCGCCACCCGCTTCAACACCATGACCAAAAAAGCGGACGAAATTCAGATCTACAAATATGTTGTACACAACGTCGCTCACCGTTTCGGTAAAACCGCGACCTTCATGCCAAAACCAATGTTTGGCGATAACGGTTCCGGCATGCACTGCCACATGTCCCTGTCCAAGAACGGCGTAAACCTGTTCTCCGGCGACAAATACGCGGGCCTGTCTGAGCAAGCGCTGCACTACATCGGCGGCGTTATCAAGCACGCTAAAGCGATCAACGCCCTGGCGAACCCGACCACTAACTCCTACAAGCGTCTGGTCCCGGGTTACGAAGCGCCGGTTATGCTGGCTTACTCCGCCCGTAACCGCTCTGCTTCCATCCGTATTCCGGTAGTTGCCTCGCCGAAAGCGCGTCGTATCGAAGTGCGCTTCCCGGACCCGGCTGCCAACCCGTACCTGTGCTTCGCCGCACTGCTGATGGCCGGCCTGGACGGTATTAAAAACAAAATCCATCCTGGCGATGCGATGGACAAAAACCTGTACGATCTGCCGCCGGAAGAAGCGAAAGAAATCCCGCAGGTTGCAGGTTCTCTGGAAGAAGCCCTGCAGGCTCTGGACGCAGACCGCGAGTTCCTGACCGCAGGCGGCGTCTTCACTGACGAAGCTATCGATGCTTACATCGCCCTGCGCATTGAAGAAAACGACCGCGTACGTATGACTCCGCACCCGGTTGAGTTCGAACTGTACTACAGCGTCTGATTTTGCTGTAAATCCATGGTGTTCCCGTGTTGTGGCACGGGATACCAGGGATGTTTTGTTGCCGTGGAAACTTTCAGCCCATCTCAGGATGGGCTTTTTTCTCCAGCAACACGCTGATCTCTCGCGCTTTTTACCAATAAAAAGCTATACTGCACTAAAATAGTGCAACCATTTCAGGAGACTGTCAGATGGCAACAGGCACACAGCCCGATGCTGGGCAGATCCTCAACTCGCTGATCCACAGTATCTTATTAGTCGATGACGACCTCGCGGTGCATTACGCTAATCCGGCTGCCCAGCAGTTACTGGCGCAAAGTTCGCGTAAATTATTCGGTACGCCGCTGCCAGAATTGCTAAGCTACTTTTCGTTAAACATTGGCCTGATGCAGGAAAGCCTGCAGGCGGGTCAGGGCTTCACGGATAATGAAGTGACGCTGGTGATTGACGGCCGCTCGCACATTCTCTCCCTCACCGCTCAGCGCCTGCCTGAAGGCTATATCCTGCTTGAGATGTCGCCGATGGATAATCAGCGTCGTTTGAGCCAGGAACAGCTGCAGCATGCTCAGCAGGTGGCGGCGCGCGATTTAGTGCGCGGTCTGGCGCATGAAATTAAAAACCCGCTCGGTGGCCTGCGCGGCGCGGCGCAGCTATTGAGTAAAGCGCTACCGGATCCCGCGCTGATGGAATATACCCAGGTGATTATTGAACAGGCCGACAGGTTACGTAACCTGGTCGATCGCCTGCTGGGGCCGCAGCATCCCGGTATGCATATCACGGAAAGCATTCATAAAGTCGCGGAGCGCGTGGTGGCGCTGGTCTCCATGGAATTGCCGGATAACGTCAAACTGATCCGCGATTACGACCCGAGCCTGCCAGAGTTGGCCCACGACCCGGAACAAATCGAGCAAGTGTTGCTGAATATCGTGCGCAACGCGCTGCAGGCCCTGGGGCCCGAAGGCGGCGAAATCATCCTGCGCACCCGTACCGCCTTTCAGCTCACGCTCCACGGCGTACGTTACCGTCTGGCGGCGCGTATCGACGTGGAAGATAATGGTCCCGGTATCCCACCCCATCTGCAGGATACGCTGTTTTACCCCATGGTCAGCGGCCGCGAAGGCGGTACCGGTCTTGGCCTTTCTATCGCCCGCAGTCTTATCGATCAGCACTCCGGCAAAATTGAATTTACCAGTTGGCCTGGCCATACCGAGTTCTCGGTATACCTGCCTATTCGGAAATAGAGGTGTTTATGCAACGAGGGATAGCCTGGGTAGTCGATGACGATAGCTCCATCCGTTGGGTGCTTGAACGCGCACTCACCGGAGCGGGTCTAAGCTGTACCACATTTGAGAGCGGCAATGAGGTGCTTGATGCCCTCACCACCAAAACGCCGGACGTTTTACTCTCCGACATTCGCATGCCTGGGATGGACGGTCTGGCGCTGTTAAAGCAGATTAAACAACGCCATCCGATGCTTCCGGTCATCATTATGACCGCGCACTCGGATCTCGATGCCGCCGTCAGCGCCTATCAGCAGGGCGCCTTTGATTACCTGCCGAAACCTTTTGATATTGATGAGGCGGTGGCGCTGGTTGACCGTGCGATTAGTCATTATCAGGAGCAGCAGCAGCCGCGTAATACGCCGGTCAGCAGCCCGACGGCCGATATTATTGGCGAAGCGCCGGCGATGCAGGATGTGTTTCGCATCATTGGCCGCCTGTCACGCTCCTCAATCAGCGTACTGATCAACGGCGAATCAGGTACCGGTAAAGAGCTGGTCGCCCACGCGCTGCATCGCCACAGTCCACGCGCCAAATCGCCGTTTATCGCCCTTAACATGGCGGCCATTCCGAAAGATTTGATTGAATCGGAACTGTTCGGCCATGAAAAAGGGGCTTTTACCGGCGCCAATACCGTCCGTCAGGGGCGTTTTGAGCAGGCCGATGGCGGTACGCTGTTCCTTGATGAAATTGGCGATATGCCGTTGGATGTTCAGACGCGACTGCTGCGCGTGCTGGCTGACGGCCAATTTTATCGCGTTGGCGGCTATGCGCCGGTGAAAGTCGATGTGCGGATTATTGCCGCGACCCACCAGAACCTTGAGCTACGCGTGCAGGAAGGAAAATTCCGTGAAGATTTGTTCCATCGCCTGAACGTGATTCGCGTGCATTTGCCGCCGCTGCGCGAACGCCGGGAAGATATTCCGCGCCTGGCGCGCCACTTCCTGCAGATTGCCGCCCGCGAACTGGGCGTAGAAGCCAAGCAGTTGCATCCGGAAACGGAAGCGGCGCTGACGCGACTGGCCTGGCCCGGTAACGTGCGACAGCTGGAGAACACCTGTCGCTGGCTAACGGTGATGGCAGCAGGCCAGGAGGTATTGACCCAGGATCTGCCGTCCGAGCTGTTCGAAACGTCGATTCCCGATAGCCCAACGCAGATCCAACCGGATAGCTGGGCGACGCTGCTGGGGCAATGGGCTGACCGTGCCCTGCGTTCCGGTCATCAAAACCTGCTATCAGAAGCGCAGCCGGAGATGGAGCGTGCATTGCTCACCACCGCGCTACGTCATACGCAAGGGCATAAGCAGGAAGCCGCTCGTCTGCTGGGCTGGGGGCGAAATACGTTAACGCGGAAGCTAAAAGAGCTGGGAATGGAATAACACCGGTCTTAGCGGCGAAATGAACGCCCGGTGAGCTGACTCACCGGGATTCGCTTAAATAACGCGAGAGAACTGCTGCAGGCGCGCTTTCTGCCGCAAATAGGCATCGAAGCACATACAGATGTTACGAATCAACAGACGGCCTTTTGCCGTGACCTGTATTCCTTTTTCATCCACATCCACCAGCCCATCTTTCGCCAGCGGTGCCAGCAATTTCATATCTTCGGCAAAGTAATCGTTGAAGATAAGATCCCACTGCGCTTCAACCGCCGCGAACTCAAGACGGAAGTTGCAAATCAGGGCCTTAATAACATCCCGGCGGATACAATCATCGCGGGTTAACGCAATACCCCGCCACAGCGCGGTACCGCTTTCATCGACCTGCTGATAATACTGTTTCAGCTCTTTCTGGTTCTGCGCGTAGCAGTCGCCAATCATACTGATCGCCGACACGCCCATTCCGAGCAGGTCGGTATCGCCCTGGGTGGTGTATCCCTGGAAGTTGCGGTGCAGCACGCCTTCGCGCTGGGCAATCGCCAGTTCATCGTCCGGCCGGGCAAAGTGGTCCATGCCGATAAACTGATAGCCCGCTTTGGTAAGCGAAGCGATGGTTTCCTGCAGGATATCCAGTTTCTGCTCTGCGCTCGGTAAATCCGCGTCTTTAATTTTGCGCTGCGCAGCGAATAACGTTGGCAGATGCGCGTAGTTAAAGACGCTCAGACGGTCCGGGTTGAGTTCAGCCACTTTCTGCAGCGTGAAGGCAAAGCTTTCCGGCGTTTGCTTCGGCAGACCGTAAATCAAATCGATGTTGGTCGATGTGAAGCCAATCTCACGCGCATGACGCAGCAGCGCAAAGATGAATTCTTCATCTTGTTCACGGTTCACCAGGCGCTGTACTTCTTTATTGAAATCCTGCACCCCCATGCTCAGACGGTTGAACCCTGCGGATCGTAAATGATCCAGTACATCCAGTTCGATTTCACGCGGATCAACCTCAATTGAGATTTCCGCATCGGCGTTGAAGTTAAAGTGGTCGCGCAGCAGATTCATCAAGCGGCTGATTTGCGCTTTGTTGAGATAGGTTGGCGTACCGCCGCCCCAGTGCAGCTGGCTAACCTGACGGCCGGCAAAAAGCGGCGCGCGGTGAATAATTTCCTGCTCAAGGACATCAAGATACTGATCGGCCTTATGCTGCTGACGGGTGACAATCTTATTACAGCCGCAGAAATAGCAGAGCTTATGGCAGAACGGGATATGGACGTACAGCGACAGCGGGCGCTGCGGGTAGCGGGCGACGGCGGCGGCAAAATCAGCAGCGCCGAACGCCGGAGAAAACTCCAGCGCGGTGGGATACGAGGTATATCGCGGCCCGGAATAGTTATATTTCTGGATAAGGGCCAGATCCCAGTCGATTAACTGCTCAGACATGCTCACTCCTTCCGATGATGCCGCCGACGGGTACGCCGTGCCGGCCCAACCGCACCTCGGGTCATGAGCCGGTTGCGCAGCCATTTTTGACGCCGCGACAACCGTCTTAGTTTAACGAATAACCACAGCAGATAACATATAACCAGAAGGGTTATAAGCAGGACCGGGAATCCGATGGGATGCAAACGTTAGTTTCCACCCTTCAGCAGACGCATCATATCTTCCTGACGCTCTTCTTCTTCCTCGTCCTCGTCGTCGTCATAGGAGAGGCCAAGCTGCTGCATCAGCGCGTCAATACGATCCAGTTTGGCATCGACCCAAGCCTGCTCTTCAGCATTCAGGGTACCGCCCTCTTCCAGACGTTCCAGCAGCGCGTCCAGGCGCTCATCATTCTCCAGCAAATCCAGCTCAGCCTGCGGTGAAAGCATAGGTTTCTCGCTCTTCGGTTTGTGCTGCTTAACGGCCGGGGTGCTTTCTGTCACGCCCAGCGGGATCGGTTTTTTGCTGCCAATGCGTGGGTCCTGCTGCTGGCTGCGGCCTTTGCCTGCTGAAGCAGCATCGCCGCCGCTGGTGCGGCTGCCTGCGGCATGGCCGCGGTGTTTTTTCTGACGTTTACGGTCGCGTGCTTCCTGGTTCAACTCTTCACGCGACTTACCACGTGCTTTACCGCGCGATGCGGATGCCGGTTTTTTCATGATGTGTGATCTTCAGACAGTTTTCTTCAGTATAGAATTGAGGCGGAATCTAGCAGAAAGCAAGCAAAGAAAAAAGGCGACAGATTAATCTGTCGCCTTTTTCCGCACTCACAACCCTTAACGGGTTTCCACTTTCCATGTCAGCTATCGACTTACCCTGTCTTTCCCTTAGCTTCCAACGGTCCTTGTTCTATCCCTTTCCCTTTTAAAACGTCTCCAGACGTTTGTCATCCTGACAATCCCGGTCTTCGCCTCCTGGCGCTCCTGACCCCTCGTCCTGAGTCGTAATCCTCCGGCATCCTCGCCTTTGCCCACTACTTTACCGTTTTGCCGGAAATCGACAACCACCTGTAGGATGAAAAGCCTGCTTAAGGGAATAGAGTTTCCTGTAACAGTATGATTTAACGATAATCTATGAATTTGACGTCAGGTTTTTCTCACAAATTTCGTATAGTCCTTATGGACAATGTCTCACAAAGCTCATGGTTTTTACTTACAACGCCGACGTGCGGTAAAAACAGCCTTTTTCTGCCTTTCAGGTATAATCCCCGCCATAGCCTGATTTTACGGAGACGACAGTCTTGACCAACTGGAATTATCAACAGACGCATTTTGTCACGAGCGCGCCTGATATCCGCCATCTTCCATCCGATATCGGAATCGAAGTGGCATTCGCTGGCCGCTCAAATGCGGGCAAATCCAGCGCCCTTAATACGCTGACTAATCAGAAAAGCCTGGCACGTACGTCAAAAACGCCGGGTCGTACCCAGCTTATCAACCTGTTTGAGGTTGCGGAAGGTAAACGCCTGGTCGACTTGCCGGGGTATGGCTACGCGCAGGTGCCGGAAGAGATGAAAATCAAATGGCAGAAGGCGCTGGGTGAGTATCTTGAGAAACGTCTGTGCCTGAAAGGCCTGGTGGTATTGATGGATATCCGTCATCCGCTGAAAGATCTCGATCAGCAGATGATCGAATGGGCGGTGGAAAGCGATATACAGGTGCTGGTCCTGCTAACCAAAGCCGATAAGCTCGCCAGCGGCGCGCGTAAAGCACAGGTCAATATGGTGCGTGAAGCGGTACTGGCCTTCAATGGCGATATCCAGGTTGAGCCTTTCTCTTCGCTGAAAAAATCTGGCGTGGATAAGTTGCGTCAGAAGCTGGATAGCTGGTTTAACGACATCCCGCCGCAAGAAGCCGCCGAAGACGCAGAGTAACCCCCGCTTTTTCCGGATAATGGCGCCCAGCGCCCTATCCGGACGTTCATTTTACGCGGTTGTCAGCGCGTAAAACTTTTCTTTCGCGCAATAAAAAACGCCCCGGTCATAAATGACCGGGGCGGCTAAAATATTCAGCCAAATCCGATTACGTGAAGTAAAAGGTCTGAAAGATAGAACATCTTACCTCTGTACCCTACGCGAATAACTTTACTCTTCTTTCGGTTATGGATAAAGCACTTTTTGTAGTTTTTTTTCACTATTTACATAACAAATTCAAATGACCATCACAAAAATCTATAAGTTATGTTGCTAACTTACAAAAAAGAGCCTTACAGATTGCCCACTTAGTGCGCTTGATCCCAGTTTTCACCGCTACCGACTTCCACCAATAACGGCACCGCCAGCGTGGTGCTGTTTTCCATCAGCTCATGCACCTTCTTCGATACGCTATCCAGATCGTCTTTGTGCACTTCAAACACCAGTTCATCGTGCACCTGCATGATCATCCGCACGCGCGGTTTTTCGCTCAGCAGCCAGTCATCAACGGCAATCATTGCCCGCTTAATAATATCCGCCGCCGTTCCCTGCATCGGTGCGTTGATCGCCGCACGTTCCGCGCCCGCGCGGCGGGCGCCATTGCTGGATTTGATATCCGGCAGATACAGACGACGCCCTTCCAGCGTTTCAACATAGCCCTGCTCTTTCGCCTGCGCGCGGGTACGTTCCATGTAGTCCAGTACGCCCGGATAGCGCTCGAAATAAAGATCCATGTACTTCTGCGCTTCTTTACGCGGGATATTCAGCTGACGCGCCAGACCAAATGCGCTCATACCGTAAATCAGGCCGAAGTTAATCGCCTTCGCGCTGCGGCGCTGTTCATTACTGACGCTTTCTAACGGTAAGCCAAATACCTCTGCCGCGGTGGCGCGGTGAATATCCTTACCTTCCGCAAACGCCTTCAGCAGCCCCTCATCGCGCGACAGGTGCGCCATGATGCGCAGCTCAATCTGCGAATAGTCGGCAGACACAATCAGATAGTCCTGAGGCGCAATAAACGCCTGACGAATACGACGACCTTCGTCATTACGTACCGGAATATTCTGCAGGTTAGGATCGGTCGAAGAGAGACGCCCGGTCGCCGTCACCGCCTGATGATACGAAGTATGAACACGACTGGTTTTCGGGTTAATCATCAGCGGCAGCTTATCGGTATAGGTCGATTTAAGCTTCGCCAGCCCACGATACTCGAGGATCACCTTCGGCAGCGGGTAATCCAGCGCCAGTTCCTCCAGCACCTCTTCAGAAGTCGACGGCGCACCGCCAGGCGTTTTCTTCAGCGGCTTGATGCCCTGCTTTTCAAACAAGATGGTTTGCAACTGTTTGGTAGAAGAGAGGTTGAACTCCTCACCGGCAATTTCATGGGCGCGTTGTTCCAGTTCAACCAGACGCTTAGCGATCTCCTGCGAATGCGCGTGAAGCACCGCCGGATCGATTTTCACGCCGTTGCGCTCAACCCGCGACAGCACCGGTACTAGCGGCATCTCGATATTTTTAAAGATATTCAGCGGGCCTTCATGCTGCTGCAGTTGTGGCCACATCTTCAGATGCAGTTGCAGCGTCACGTCAGCATCCTCCGCGGCGTAACGCCCGGCCTCTTCCAGCGCGATCTGATTAAAGGTGAGCTGATTTTTACCTTTGCCGGCAATCTCTTCAAAAGTGATGGTTTTGTGTTTCAACCAGCGATCGGACAAGCTATCCATATCATGTCGACCCGCGACGCTGTCGAGGGTGTAGGATTCCAGCATGGTGTCGAAGGCAATACCACGCAGTTCAATGTCGTAGTTGGCCAGGATGCCGCGATCGTACTTCAGGTTTTGCCCTACTTTTAGCACCTTGTCATCTTCCAACAGCGGCTTGAGCAGCTCCAGCACGCGTTCACGTGGGATCTGGTCCGGCGCGTCGAGATAATCATGGGCCACCGGCACATAAGCCGCGACGCCAGGCTCAATCGCGAATGACAAACCCACCATATTGGCGGAAATGTTATCGAGGCTATCCGTTTCGGTATCAAAAGCGAATAGCGGCGCTTTCTTCAATCTGGCAATCCATTCAACCAGCGTCGCTTCATCCAGGATTGTCACATAATGCTCAGAAGAGAGCGTGGCGGCGACCTCTTCTTCCACAATCACCGCTGCTTCAGCTGGTTTCGCCGCTGGTTTAGCGCCTTTCCCCTGTAGCCATTTGCCGGATTCGACATCGGTGATCCAACGTTTGAATTCATATTGCTTAAACAACGCCAGCAGCTCATCTGCCGCCGGCTGCGCAACTAACAGCTCTTCGCAACCGAGATCCAGTTCAACATCGGTTTTTATCGTCGCGAGTTGATAAGAGAGGTAGGCCACCTCTTTGTTCTGCTCCAGCTTCGCCGCCATCGTTTTCGCGCCGCGGAAGGTCAGCCCGGCGATTTTTTCCGGTTCTGCATAGAGTGTATCCAAACCACCCAAACCCTGCAGTAGCGCCTGCGCCGTTTTTTCCCCAACGCCCGGGACGCCAGGTATGTTATCCGAGGAGTCGCCCATCAGCGCGAGGAAATCAATAATCAGTTCCGGCGGTACGCCGTACTTATTCACGACCTCTTCCGGGCCGAGGATAGTGTTGGTCATGGTGTTGATTAAGGTAATGCCCGGCGTCACCAGTTGCGCCATATCTTTATCACCGGTGCTGATCAGTACCGGGCGGCCCACTTTTTCCGCCTCGCGGGCCAGCGTGCCGATAACGTCATCCGCTTCAACGCCAGGCACCGCCATCAGCGGCAGCCCCATCGCCTTCACCATCTTGTGCAGCGGTTCAATCTGCGCACGTAGATCGTCCGGCATCGGCGGACGATGTGATTTGTAATGCTCAAACAATTCGTCACGGAAGGTTTTCCCTTTGGCATCAAATACCACGACGGCATGCGTCGGCTGATACTGCAGGATCAGGCTACGCAACATATTCAGCACACCGTACATAGCGCCGGTAGGCTCCCCGGCGCTATTGGTTAGCGGTGGGAAGGCGTGGTAAGCCCGATATAGGTAAGAGGAGCCGTCGACGAGGATGAGAGGGTTTTCTGGGATCTGAACCATAATTTCCGTGCCTGTTTATCAGATTATGGGTAAAGGATGCCACAGACGGGCATGAAATCCTGAATTTTTCCCGCATTTAGCCGAAAAGATTAATCGCAGAGGGGAATCGCTGCACAATATTATCTGTGGATAACTTTGTGTATAGTTTTATCGCCTCAGCCAAAAAAGCCTAAGCCAAGTAACATGGGATCTTATAACTCATTATATATCAAAGAATTAAATCTTCCCCCAAGGCTATATGCGATTCATGATGACTCAATGTTCCATGTGGATATAAGATTCGCGTTTTTTTCTGTTCTGGTAAGACCCGTTATTTACCGCGTTTTCTGGTAAAATCAGCCTCTTGCGCGGCTTAAGAAGGTTCTTTGCCGGCCTAACTTTCTGAATAAACTAACTATGTCGAGATTACTCGCTGCGATAACGCTCCCGCTGAGTATCGCCCTTACTATCTTAGTCACCATTATCTGTTCCGTACCGATTATCATCGCCGGACTGATTAAACTGCTGGTACCTATCCCGGCGGTATGGCGTTCTATTTCCGTTTTTTGCAATTTTATGATGTATTGCTGGTGCGAAGGACTGGCGCTGCTGCTGCATCTCAACCCATGGTTGAAATGGGATATTCAGGGGCTGGAAGGGCTGAATAAAAAGAACTGGTATCTGCTTATCAGCAACCATCACAGCTGGGCGGACATCGTGGTGCTCTGCGTTCTGTTTCGCAAGCATATCCCGATGAATAAATACTTCCTCAAGCAGCAGTTGGCCTGGGTACCGTTTATCGGCCTGGCCTGCTGGGCGCTTGATATGCCTTTTATGCGCCGCTATTCGCGCGGCTACTTACTGCGCCACCCGGAACGCCGCGGTAAAGACGTCGAAACGACTCGCCGCTCATGTGAAAAATTCCGCTCTCATCCGACAACCATCGTCAATTTCGTCGAAGGTTCAAGGTTTACCGCTGAAAAGAAGCGCGAGACGCGCTCGCCTTACCACAACCTGTTGCCGCCTAAAGCTGCGGGCATTGCGATGGCGTTAAACGTCCTCGGCGCACAGTTCGATAAGCTACTGAACGTTACGCTGTGCTATCCGGATAATAATGCCAGGCCGTTTTACGATATGTTAAGCGGCCGCCTGACGCGCATCGTGGTACGTATTAATCTGGTGCCGATTGGCGAGGAACTACACGGTGATTACGTCAATGATAAAAACTTTAAGCGCGGTTTCCAGCGCTGGCTGAATGGGCTTTGGGAAGAAAAAGATCGTCAGCTCACTGACATTATGCAGGGTAACGAAAAGTCGTGACTATAGAGTCGATAAAAAAAGCCGGTCAGTGACCGGCTTTTTTTTATTTCTTTTCAACCAGTTGTTTCACAGTATCTGCGTACTGGGAAACAAACGCGTCCATATTGCTGGTATCCATACCCTGCGGGTTCAGCTGGTATTTACCATTAACAAACATCGCCGGAACGCCCTGCAGCTGTAAATCGGCTGCGGCTTTCTCTTGCTGGGCGACCAGAGACTTCACCACAAAGCTGTTCCATGCCGCGTCGTAATCTTCACCTTTAACGCCCGCATCAACGAAGACTTTACGGATGTCGGCAGTGGACTGCACGGTTTGGGTTTTCTGTACCGCTTCAAACATCGGCGCGGTTACTTTATCTTCAACGCCCAGCGCGATCGCCACAGCCCACGCCTGGGTCAGGTCTTTACCCAACGGGCCCAGGAATTCAACGTGATACTTGGTCATTTTGGTGCCTTCAGGCAGTTTCTGACGTACATTGTCGGAAACGTGCAGCACTTCTTCAAACTGATAGCAGTGCGGGCAGTAGAATGAGAAGAACTCAAGGACCTGAGGTTCACCTGCAACCGGCTTATCAAGGGTGGTGTACTGCTTGCCGTCGGTGATCTGGGCAGCGGATGCACTGAAAGCCAGAATCATACCAGCCAGCGCCAGCCAAATTTTTTTCATGATTATTTCTCTCCTGATATATCACATTAATACATTGGCGTTAACTGAAGAGGGGGTTCCTGCAGAACCTTCACCTGCTCAAGAAATGTTGCAGTCTGCCCGCGCCAATAATCTTCCCCGGTTAACCATGGAAAATTTATAGGGAAAGCAGGATCGTCCCAACGCCTGAGCAGCCATGCCAGATAATAAACTAAACGCATGGCGCGTAAAGGTTCGATGAGAGCGATTTCGTCCGTGTTGAACGGACTGAATTCTTCATAAGCCTCGATGATGGTCTCCAGTTGCATGCGCTGTTCGGCTTTATCACCATTCAGCAGCATCCAGAGATCCTGTACCGCCGGGCCGCTGCGGGCATCATCTAAATCAACAAACAGCGGACCATCGCGCCACAGGATATTACCGGCGTGGCAGTCGCCATGTAGACGAAGCGTATCCGCACGCCCGTGCCACTGCGCCCTGACGGCATCGATGAGTTTATCAGCCGCACCCAGGAAATCAGCCTTCAGACCAGATGGAATAAGCGTCGCCTGTTCGAATACCTGACGTGGTTCCAACAGATATTCTTGTACGCCAATCTCCGGGCGCGCATTAAAACGCTGCTTACGACCGGTCTGGTGCAGGCGGCCAAGATAGCGCCCGACCCATTCTATTTGGTCAAGATTATCCGCTTCGAACTGGCGGCCACCGAGGCTTGGGAAGACGGCAAAGAAGAATCCTTGATGTTGATGTAGCGTGCTGTCGTTAAATAAGAGCGGCGCGGCAACGGGCACTTCATCTTCTACGAGTTGAAGCGCAAACTGATGTTCTTCGAGGATCTGTTCTGCAGACCAGCGTTCAGGACGATAGAACTTCACCACGTAGCGGCGGCGATCTTCGTCCTGAAACTGGTAAACACGGTTCTCATAGCTATTAAGCGGGGTCAGACCGGAGTCGACCCGCATTCCCAGATCGAATAATCCATCAATGATGGTATCCGGGTGAAGCGTCTGAAAAGTAAAAGCCTTATCGTGCATCCTGACATCCGATAATCGTACGAATGCTTCAGGATATCATCTCGTAGCCGGTTTCGCGGCAGCACTTACAACCTTTTACTCTTTAATAACACCGCGCGCGCGTAACAGTGCGGTTTTAAAATCCTCTTCATAATCTTTCTGAATACCCGGGATGACAGCCTCTTTCGATGAGTCACGCATTTTCAGGTGATAAATCAGAATATCATCAGAAAGATCGGCTAGTTCACCTTTGTAACCTGCTTCAGCCGCCAGTTTCTGCAAGAATTGCATCAGGTTCAGTTCAGGTTCTTTTTGCCAGGCTGGCTGGAGAAGCTCAATTACTTCATTCAGGCGTTTACATTTCATAGTCATGCTCCTTACTCTTGATAGGGACAAGTTAACAGGGTCAATCCCACAATGAAAGAGGCGATATTAATATGCAAAGCGAGGCAATAACCGGCGTCGTGCTGGCGGGTGGAAGAGCTACGCGCATGGGCGGTGTTGATAAGGGATTGCAGTTGCTGAATGGTCGTCCTCTCTGGCGTCACGTTGCGGATTCATTAGAGCCGCAGGTAGGCAGATTAGTGATTAGCGCTAATCGCAATCTTGAGTATTGGCATACTAGCGGATATGCCGTTTATCGCGATACCCAAGCTGATTTTCCAGGCCCACTGGCCGGAATGCTTGCCATTATGCAGCAGGTAGATAGCCCCTGGTTTGTATTTTGCCCCTGCGACACGCCGTTCATCCCCTCTTTTCTGGTCGAGCGCTTTCTACAACAGAAAGCTTCAGCGCCGGTGGTTTGGGTACACGATGGCGAGCGCGATCATCCCGCCGTTGCATTAGTTCATCGTCAAATCATTCCGGAACTGGAGACTTATCTGGCTCATGGAGAACGCCGGGTGATGGTCTTTATGCGTCAAGTAGGTGGGCACCCGGTGAATTTCAGCGATGTGAAATCAGCGTTCATCAATGTAAATACGTTGGATGAGTTGCAGCAGATGCAGGAGTCATCATGATCCCCTTACTGGCGATCGCCGCATGGAGCGGTACCGGGAAAACAACGTTATTAAAACGCCTTATCCCTGAACTCTGCGCTAAAGGATTGCGGCCGGGGCTAATAAAGCATACTCATCACAATATGGATGTCGATAAACCTGGCAAGGATAGTTATGAGTTGCGCAAAGCTGGCGCTTCACAAACTATTGTCGCCAGTAAGCAGCGTTGGGCGCTGATGACAGAAACCCCAGATGAACCCGAATTAGATCTTCAATGGCTGGTAAGCAGAATGGATCTTGACAAATTGGATTTCGTTTTGGTGGAGGGTTTTAAGCATGAACCTGTGCCGAAGATCCTGCTTTTCCGGCAAAATAGCGGACATCTTGTAGAAGAGCTAGTGATTGATGAACATACGATCGCCGTGGCCAGCGATGTACCCATCGTGACGTCACTTCCGCTGTTGGATTTAAATAATATTCCACAGATCGCGACGTTTATTGCGAGTTGGTTAGAGAGGCAATAGCGGTGATATAGGTGGGATTTCCCCGGAGGCGGTGCTGCGCACCTTTTCCGGGCTACGGGTCTGTTGCCCCGGTAAGCGCAGCGCCACCGGGGAAGATGGCGGAGTACCTGGCCGCAAAACACCAAAACAAAAGGCCCGGTCTTCCGACTGAGCCTTTCGTTTACGTTGCTATGACAGC